>NZ_JBEXRZ010000133.1:0-20147 GCF_040613325.1 Streptomyces sp. NPDC006283
ACGAGCATCTACGCGTGCAGGCCCTCAACGTGGAGCTGCCCCCCGTATCGCTTCCGCGTCCGGTGATCCATTTTGGGCCCGGGCGGGCGCTGGGTAGACTGTGCAAGTTGCTCGGCGAGGGAGGCCGTGTCCTGTGGGACGCGGCGGTCCGTTATCGACGCGCTCTTCGTAGCAGGCCTGTCGTGGCCGGGTGACCGCCACCAGCTTTCTGCTCAATACGAGGAGTGCACATGTCCGAGGTGAAGCTCACCGCAGAGCTCCGTTCCGAGTTCGGCAAGGGCGCCGCCCGCCGCGTCCGCCGTGAGAACAAGGTTCCCGGCGTTCTCTACGGCCACGGCACCGACCCGGTCCACGTCACGCTGCCGGGCCACGAGCTGCTGCTCGCCCTGCGCACCCCGAACGTCCTGATCTCCCTGGACCTCGGTGGCAAGAACGAGCTGGCCATCCCGAAGGCCGTGCAGCGCGACCCGCTGAAGGGCTTCCTGGAGCACGTCGACCTGCTGCTCGTGAAGCGCGGCGAGAAGGTCAGCGTCGACATCCCGGTCCAGACCGAGGGTGACCTGGCGCCGGGCGCCTTCCTGGTCGAGCACGTGCTGAACGCCCTGCCGGTCGAGGCCGAAGCCACCCACATCCCCGAGTCCGTCTCGGTCTCCATCGAGGGCCTGTCCGCCGGCGACTCGGTCCTGGCCAAGGACATCACCCTGCCCAAGGGCACCACGCTGACGGTCGAGGACGACACCGTCGTCCTCCAGGTCCTGGCCGCGCAGGCCGAGGAGCCGGCGGGCGAGGGCGCCGAGGGCGAGGGTGAAGAGGCCGCCGAGGCCTGAGCCGTAAGCTCTGCTTGAGCTTGACGACTTACGACGGGGTGGCGGGCTGCGGCCCGCCACCCCGTCCCCCTGTTCACGGCCGTCCTCACGAGGAGACGCACCGCAGATGTCCGACACGAACGCGCCCTGGCTGATCGTGGGCCTCGGCAACCCCGGACCCGGGTACGCGGCGAACCGTCACAATGTCGGTTTCATGGTGGCCGACCTGCTGGCGGACCGCATCGGCGGCTCCTTCAAGCGCGCCCAGAAGACGCAGGCGCAGGTGCTGGAGGGCAGGATCGGGGCTCCGGGTCCCTCGAACCGGCGGGTGGTGATCGCCAAGCCGATGTCGTACATGAACCTGTCCGGCGGTCCGGTGACGGCGCTGCGGGACTTCTACAAGGTGCCGACGGAGAACATCGTCGCCGTCCACGACGAGTTGGACATCGACTACGGCACCCTGCGGCTCAAGCTCGGGGGCGGGGACAACGGGCACAACGGCCTGAAGTCCATGACGAAGGCCATGGGTTGCGACTACCACCGGGTGCGCTTCGGCATCGGCCGCCCGCCCGGCCGTATGCAGGTCGCGGACTTCGTGCTGAAGGACTTCTCCTCGGCGGAACGCAAGGAACTGGACTATTTCGTGGACCGCGCGGCGGACGCGGTGGAGTGCCTGGTGATCGACGGCCTCGAGCGGGCGCAGGGCACGTACAACTCGTAGCAGGTGCGCGGTTCCGCAGCGCCGACGTGGCACTTGCGGCCCAACGCCCGCCCTGAGACCACGAGTCGGCCACCGTCGCGTTGCACGGCGATCGTCGCGCTGCTCGCCGGCCGGTGAGCGGAGCGAAGGCTGCCGAAGCGCGGTCCCCGACGGCCGAGGTTGACCTGGCGTAGCCCCATGGCCAAGGATCGCGCCCCATGAAGAAGCGGAACTCCTCCGGCCGGATGTTGGTCCACGCACGTAACGCGGCGACGGCGCTCGTCGCCCTGTTGCTGCTGCTCGCCGGATTCTGGTCCTCCTGGGGCACCGCACAGCACATCCTGCTGTCCAAGGGCCGCGAGCACGGCACCCTCACCGTCGCCCGTTGCGACGAGAACGTGTGCACAGGTCCGTACGCCCCGACGGCGCCGGCACGGGACCGCGCCGACGTGACGATCGAGAAGACGGTCGCCGTACGGAAGGGCCAGACGCTGGCCGTCGTCCTCAAGCCGGGCACGGCCGAGGCCGTACGCACCGGGCCCGCGGGCGGTCTGCACGCCTGGCTGCCGCTGGGCGGGGCGCTGCTGCTGGCGGCCCTGGTGATCGGCGGCGGCCTGCGGCTGACGCGGCTCGCGTGGGGCACGGCGTTCGTGGGCGGAGCGTTGCTGACGGCGTCCTTCCTGGCACTGTGAGACGGTCGCCCGCGCTGCGCGGGTGTCGGGGTCGCGAAGGCCGGCGAGCCCGAAATCCCCCGAGCGGAATGATGCATTCACCTGATCGTTATCAGGACTATCCGGACCACCGCGGACTCTTGGTGCGGATGAGGCGCGCACTGTCTTGACCGGCCCGTGCGTTCACAGGACGCTGAGCCGCCCCCCACGGCATCTCCCCTCTCACACGATGGACTGCCCATGCGCACCCGCACCTTTTCCGGCGCCCTGGTGGCCGCCGCAGCGCTCTCGCTGACGGCCGCCCCCACCGCGTCGGCCACCCCGCCGGGCGACAACGGCACCGTGAAGATTCACGATGCGACGACCGGTGAAGAACTCCGCAAGAACGAGCCGAAGGTGTGCTCGTTCTACCTCGACGCCTTCAACTTCGACGCCGGTCAGCAGGTGGACTGGCACATCGAGGCCTGGGCGAACAACGACGTCGACAAGGGAGTGGCGGTCAAGTCCGGTTCGCTCACCCTCGACGCCGAAGGCCATGAGCGCACCGAGGACATGACCCTGCCCGACGGGCAGTACAAGCTGTTCTGGAACTTCGACGGCGAGAACGGCCGTGCCAAGCACAAGGTCTTCAAGACCGACTGCGAGGACGAGCAGCCGGCGCCGTCCGACAAGCCGTCCGCCACGCCCGGGGCGCCCGGCGAGCAGACCGGCACGCCGACCGCCCCGGCACAGGACGGGTCCTCGAGCCCGGCCGCCTCCGAGCCCGCCGCCCAGAGCCCCGCGCCGTCCGGCGGCGCCTCCGGCGACCTGGCGGAGACCGGCAACGGCGCGCCGCTCGGCGTGCTCGGGGCGGCCGCCGCGGCCCTGGTCGCCGTAGGCGGCTATCTGCTGACCCGGCGCCGCACGGCACGGCGTCACTGAAACGACGGTGCCCCCACCGGAGTCCGGTGGGGGCACCCTCATGTCGTCGTGTCAGCCGGTGTTGCGCAGACCGGCCGCGACGCCGTTGACGGTCAGCAGCAGGGCGCGGGCCAGCAGCGGGTCCGCCTCCTCGCCGCGCTCGGCCGCGTCGCGCTGGCGCTTGAGGAGCGCGACCTGGAGGTAGGAGATGGGGTCCAGGTAGGCGTCACGGATGGAGAACGTCTGCTGGAGCACCGGGTTGGAGCCGAGCAGTTCGTCGTTGCCGGTCACCTTCAGCACCTCGCTGACGGTGAGCGCGTGCTCCGCCTCGATGGAGTCGAAGACATGCCCCAGGTGGTCGGGCACCAGCGTGTCGACGTAGTGGCGGGCGATCCGCAGATCCGTCTTCGCCAGGGTCATCTCGACGTTGGCGATGAAGTTGCGGAAGAAGTGCCACTGCTCGTGCATCTCCTCGAGGACGGTGTCGAGACCGGCCTCGCGCAGCGCCTTGAGGCCGGAGCCGACACCGAACCAGCCGGGCACGATCTGCCGCGACTGCGTCCAGCCGAACACCCACGGGATGGCCCGCAGACCGTCCAGGCCCGCGCCCGAGTCGGGGCGGCGCGAGGGCCGTGAGCCGAGGTGCAGCTCGGCGAGCTGGTCGACGGGGGTGGCGGCGAAGAAGTACGCGGGCAGGTCCGGGTCCTCGACGAGCCTGCGGTACGCGGCGTGCGCGGCGTCGGAGACGGTGTCCATGGCCGCGTCCCAGCGCGCGAGCGCCTCGTCGGACTGGCGGGGCGCGGTGTGCAGGGCGGAGGCCTGGAGCGTGGCGGCGACCGTCAGCTCGAGGTTCTCCCTGGCGAGGGAAGGGATCAGGTACTTGTCGGAGATGACCTCGCCCTGCTCGGTCACCTTGATCTCGCCCTCCAGGGTGCCCCAGGGCTGGGCGAGGATCGCGTCGTGGGAGGGGCCGCCGCCGCGGCCGACGGTGCCGCCACGGCCGTGGAAGAGCCGCAGCCGTACGCCGTGGCGGTGCGCGACGTCGCGCAGCCTGCGCTGGGCGCGGTGGATCTCCCACTGGGAGGTGGTGATGCCGCCGAACTTCGAGGAGTCCGAATAGCCGAGCATGACCTCCTGGACGTCGCCGCGCAGCGAGACGAGGCGGCGGTAGGAGGGGTCGGCGAGCATGCCCTCGAGGATGACGTCGGCGGCCTTGAGCTCGTCGGTGGTCTCCAGCAGCGGCACGATGCCGATCTTGGCCCAGCCGGCGTGCAGATCGATCAGTCCGGCCTCGCGGGCGAGGACGGCGGCGGCGAAGACGTCGTCGGCGCCCTGGCACATCGAGATGATGTACGACTCGATGACCTCGGGCCCGAACCGTTCGAAGGCTTCCTTCACGGTGTGGAAGACGCCGAGGGTCTTCTGGCCCGCGGCGTCCAGCGGAGCCGGGGTCGGGGCGAGGGGCCGGCGGGAGCGCAGTTCCTTGGCGAGGAGCTTCTGCCGGTAGTCGCGCGGCATGTCCGCGTACCTCCAGGACTCCTCGCCGAGCCGGTCGAAGAGCTGCCCGAGGGCGTGGTGGTGCGCGTCGGCGTGCTCGCGTACGTCCATGGTGGCGAGTTGGAGGCCGAAGGCGGACAGGGTGCGGATGACCCGGTCCATCCGGCCGTCGGCGAAGAGCCCGCCACGGTGCGCGCGCAGCGAGGTCTGGACGAGGGTGAGGTCCGCGATCAGCTCGGCGGTGCCGAGGTAGTCGCGGCCTTCCTCGTGCGGGGTGCCCTTCGCGAGGCGCTCGCGAGTGTTGACGAGCTTCTGGCGGATGCAGGTCGCCTTGAGCCGGTAGGGCTCCTCCGCGTTGAGCCGCTTGTAGCGGGGGCTGATCTCGGGCAGCCGCTCGAGGTCGGTCTGCAGGGAGGCGAGCAGCTCGTCGGTGGCCCCGGCGTAGCGGATGGAGTTCGACAGCAGCCCGCGGAGGTAGTCGATGACCTCGATGGCGTCGGTGATCCCGTGCTCGTGCTGGAGGATCAGGACGTCCCAGGTGACGGCGGGGGTGACGTTCGGGTTGCCGTCGCGGTCGCCGCCGATCCAGGTGCCGAAGGTGAGCGGCCGGGTGCCCGGGGGCAGTTCGACGCCGACGCGTTCCAGTTCGGCGGCGAGGTCCTCGAGGACGTCGCCCACGGCTCCGGCGTGCAGCTCGTCGAGGTAGTAGATCGCGTTGCGGGCCTCGTCGGCGGGCTCGGGGCGGACGACCCGCAACTCGTCGGTCTGCCAGATGAGGTCGATGTGTTCGGCGAGCCGCAGGTCGTGACGGCGCCGGTCGGCCTGGTTGACCGGGCTCTCCAGCAGCTCGGCGATGCGGCGGAGCTTGTTGAGCACCGAGCGCCGGGCGGCCTCGGTCGGGTGAGCGGTGAAGACGGGCCGTACGTTCAGGTTCTTCACGGTCTCGCGCAGGTGCTGCGGGTCCGCGTCCTTCAGGCGGTCGGCGGTGCGGGAGAGCAGACCGCCCTCCGCGGCGCGCTTCTCGCGCATTTCGTGGCCTCGGTGCACCTGCTCGGTGACGTTGGCGAGGTGGAAGTAGGTGGAGAAGGCGCGTACCAGCTTGGCAGCGGTCTCCAGGTCGGTGTCGCCGAGCAGCTCGGCGGCGGCCTCACCGTCGGTGCGTGTCAGGGCTCGGACCCGCTCGACGAGGTCGAGGAGCTCCGGGCCCTCCTGGCGGACGAGGGTCTCGCCCAGAAGATCGCCCAGTCGGCGGATGTCGGCACGCAGTTCTGCACTGGCGGTGGGGGTCTGGTCGGCACTGCTCACAGGTGCGGCTCCTTGCAGTGTTTGAGCACGTCTGGAGGGGTACTGGAGGCTTGCGGACCGCGCTGTCCGACGTCACCCAGGATAGGTGTCCGTTTCCGAGGCGTTGTCCGCAGGTCTCTTGCCGCGCCGCCTGGCACTGCCATACTTACGTCGCCGTAGGTTACGGCACCGTAGCCAGGCATCCGTCCCCTCTCCCCACCCCCAGGGAACCCTCATGACCACAAGTCCCGACCTGCTGGACGATGTCCCCAAATCAGCCGAGTCCGAGCTGCCCTCCGCCACCCGCGGCGGCGACAGCAAGCGGTCGATCGAGCAGATCACACTGCTGCTCTTCATCACGGTGCCGTTCCTGGCCCTGCTGGCCGCCGTGCCGCTGGCCTGGGGCTGGGGAGTGAGCTGGCTGGATCTGGGGCTGCTGGTGGCCATGTACTACATCGGCTGCCACGGCATCACGATCGGCTTCCACCGCTACTTCACCCATGGTTCCTTCAAGGCGAAGCGGCCGCTGCGCATCGCACTGGCGATCATGGGGTCGCTCGCGGTCGAGGGCCCTCTCGTGCGCTGGGTCGCCGACCACCGCAAGCACCACAAGTTCTCCGACGCGGAGGGCGACCCGCACTCGCCGTGGCGGTTCGGCGAGACCGTGCCGGCGCTGATGAAGGGGCTGTGGTGGGCCCACATCGGCTGGATGTTCGACGAGGAGCAGACCCCGCAGCACAAGTACGCACCGGATCTGATCAAGGACCCGGCCCTTCGCCGGATCTCCCGGGACTTCATCTACTGGACGATCCTGTCGCTGGCGATCCCCCCGCTGGTCGGCGGTCTGGTGACGATGTCGTGGTGGGGCGCGTTCACCGCCTTCTTCTGGGGTTCCCTGGTCCGCGTGGCGCTGCTGCACCATGTGACCTGGTCGATCAACTCCATCTGCCACGCGGTCGGCAAGCGTCCGTTCAAGTCGCGTGACCGCTCGGGGAACGTGTGGTGGCTGGCGGTGCTGTCGTGCGGCGAGTCCTGGCACAACCTGCACCACGCCGACCCGACGAGCGCCCGGCACGGTGTGCTGCGCGGGCAGCTCGACTCCAGTGCCCGGCTGATCCGCTGGTTCGAGCAGCTGGGATGGGCCTACGACGTGCGATGGCCGCAGAAGTCCCGCATCGAGGCCCGCCGTGCCGAAGCCGCTTCCGGGTCCGGTGACGAAACCCGCCGCAAGGGCGACCCCGTAAACGCGGCATGATTGACGTCGTGGCCAGTGACGGAAGTATCGGCAGCTCGGACAAGACCAGGGCGTCGGGCGGCAGGCGCGCCCGACGCGTGCGCATGACCGGCGCCGAGCGCCGGGAGCAGTTGTTGGACATCGGTCGCGCCCTCTTCGCGGAGAAGGGCTTCGAGGGCACCTCCGTGGAGGAGATCGCGGCCAAGGCGGGTGTCTCGAAGCCGGTGGTGTACGAGCACTTCGGAGGCAAGGAGGGGCTGTACGCCGTCGTCGTGGACCGTGAGATGCGCCAGCTGCTCGACATGGTGACGGGGGCACTGACCGCGGGGCATCCGCGTGAGCTGCTGGAGCAGGCGGCCTTCGCGCTGCTGGACTACATCGAGGCGTACACGGACGGATTCCGCATCCTGGTGCGCGACTCGCCGGTGGCCCAGTCGACGGGCACGTTCGCCTCCCTGATCAGCGACATCGCCACGCAGGTCGAGGACATCCTCGGGATGGAGTTCAAGAACCGCGGCTTCGACCCCAAACTCGCCCCGCTGTACGCGCAGGCGCTGGTCGGCATGGTGGCTCTGACGGGCCAGTGGTGGCTCGAGACGCGCCGCCCCAAGAAGGCGGAGGTCGCGGCCCATCTGGTGAATCTGGCCTGGCACGGGCTCGACCGCCTGGAGCAGAAGCCTCGGCTCATAGGACACCGCAAGAACTGAGTGCGATTCCCGTACATCCATCGCCCCCTCCTGATGGTCTAGGTCTGTGCTTTCCCTCGTTCTCCTTACGAGGTTGAACTCACAACTTTTCCCCAGGGGGGGCTTTGACTTCAGTGGATTCCGGTCGTCCTGCGGTCGCTCGTCGCAGACGGCGTGTCGTGACCTGCACCGCTCTGGCCGTGTCGGCGGGCATGCTGATCGCGGCCGTGCCGGCTCAGGCGGACGACGTCCCGGCGCCGCACGCACCCGTCAAGCGCGCCGTTCCGAGCGTGGAGGACCTGCAGAAGCCGTCGCTTCCGCATCTCCGCTCGGGCGACAAGCGTGCCGCCGAGCAGGCGGACCCGTCCTTCGGCGCGGCGATCGCCGTCGCCCGTCCGCGCAGCGACGTCGACGGCGACGGGGCCAGCGACCTGCTGCACCGCGCCTGGGACGGTCAGTACTACCTCTCTCCGACCAACAGCCCGGAGACCTACGCGTACCCGCTCGGGACCAGCACCGAGACGTACAAGGACGCGTTCTCCATCGCCGGTCTGGACACGGCGAACCCGGACCGCCCGACGCACTTCACGCTCTCCGAGACCGGCAGGCTCTCGTCGTACAGCAGCGGCGAGTTCGGCGCGGAGCTGGTGTGGTCCGGCACCGGCTGGCAGCAGTTCAACAAGGTGTTCTCGCCCGGCGACCTGACCGGCGACGGCGTGGGCGACGTGCTCGCCCGCACCCCCGCCGGCGACCTGTACCTCTACCGCAGCAAGGGCGGCACGGCCGCCGAGCCGTTCGCGGCCAAGGTGAAGGTCGGCTCGGGCTGGGGGCAGTTCGACCAGCTCGCCGGCGTCAACGACGTGAACGGCGACGCGATCGCGGACCTGTTCGCCCGTAACACCGCCGGCGTCCTGTACTTCTACTCCGGCACCGGCGAGCCGAGCCGGCCCTTCAAGTCCCGGGTCGAGGTCGGCAGCGGCTGGGGCCAGTACAATCAGCTCTTCAGCTGGGACGACCTGAGCGGCGACGGCCTCGGCGACCTGGTCGCCCGCAGCACCTCCGGCGTCCTGTACCTGTACGAGTCCACCGGCACGGGCGCCTTCAAGCCGAGGGAGCAGGGCGGTTCGGGCTGGAACTACGTCTCCCAGTTCAACGGCGCCGGCAACATCCCGGCGTGGGGCAAGAGCGAGGTACTCGGCGTCGACAAGAGCGGCGTCATGTACGGCTACGGCGTGCAGAACAACGGCACGCTCAGCCCGCGGTCGCGGATCAACGACGGCTGGGGCTCCGCCAAGCTGGCGCTGACCTCCTCCTTCGACGACGACGGCTTCGCCGACCTCCTCGAGGTCTTCGAGGGCACGCTGTTCAACTACAACGACTTCACCGGCGACGGCATCATCGGCACCGGCTGGGGCGTCTACAACACCCTGGTCGGCCCGGGCGACCTGTCCGGCGACGGCAAGGGCGACCTGCTCGCCCGGGACAGCGCCGGCGTGCTGTGGCTGTACCGCGGCAACGGCAACGGCTCGGCGTTCGCCACCCGGCAGAAGGTCGGCACCGGATGGGGCCAGTTCAGCGCCCTCACCGGCGCCGGTGACATCGACGGCGACGGCCGCTCCGACATCCTCGCCCGCGCCAAGGACGGCAACCTGTACCTGTACGCGGGTACCGGCGTCGCCTCCGCGCCCTTCAAGGCGAAGAAGCTGATCGGCAGCGGCTGGAACCAGTACAACAAGTTCGTGTCCCCGGGCGACCTCAACGGCGACGGCCGCGGCGACCTGCTCGTCCGCAACGGCGACGGTGTGCTGTACCGCTACGACGCCAACGGCAAGGGCGGGTTCAACTCCAAGGTCAAGATCGGCACGGGCTGGAACACCTACAACGGCCTGTACTGATCGCCGCGTTCGGCCTGACCGGTTGCGGCCGGGCTGAGCGGTCACGAGTGACGAAGGGCGTCCCGCGCGCGGTGAGAACCGCGTACGGGGCGCCCTACCCCTCTTCAGGACAGCTTGCGCGCGACGGCGAAGATCCGGCGGAACGGGAACACCGTGCCGTGGGGACCGGGCGGGTACGCCTTGCGGAGCAGGTCCCGGTACTGCCCGAGGAACTCGGCCTGCGCGTCCGGGTCGGCGGCGAGCTCCGTGAGCACGGGCCGCAGCGCGGTGCCCTTCACCCAGTCCAGTACCGGGTCCTCGCCCCCCAGCAGCTGGAAGTACGTGGTCTCCCAGGCGTCGGCGTCGCAGCCGAGGTCGGCGAGCCGGGTGAGGTAGTCGGCCGGCTCGAGGATGTGGACGTAGCGCCGGCCGTGGTCACCGAGGCGGTCCCGCCACTGCGGGGTGTCGCAGAGCTCGCCGAGGATGGCGTGGCTGGGCGCGGTGAAGTTGCCGGGGACCTGGAAGGCGAACGTTCCTCCGGGGGCGAGGCCGTCGATCCAGCCGGCGAAGGACTCGGGGTGGTTCGGCACCCACTGCAGGGCGGCATTCGAGACGATCAGGTCGTACGGCTCCTCCGGGGCCCAGTGCGCCGCGTCCGCGGGCCGGAAGTCCAGCCAGCCGCCGCCCGCCGTGGTGCCCGCGTGGTCCTTCTCGGCCTGGGCGAGCATCTCGGGCGAGAGATCAAAACCGGTGATGTGGGCGTCGGGCCAGCGGTCGGCGAGCAGCACGGTCACATTGCCGGGTCCGCAGCCGAGATCGGCGATGCGGGCGGGACGCCGACCCGACGGCAGAGTGGGTATTCGGACGAGCATGTCCAGAAAAGGACGGGTGCGGTGCCCGGCGTGGCGCAGGTACTGCTGTGGGTCCCATGTGGGTGCGGAATGCATGTTCGAGTCCCCCTCGCAGGAACGGAGTGCCGAAACGGAACAGGGTTCCGGCCCGACCATGCCCAATAGTCAAGCAGAATATATCTTGACGTCAAGAGACTTCACGTCGACAGACCCTCTACACTGATCGACATGGAGGACGAGGTCGATCGACTGGTCGCAGCATGGCGCCGAGAGCGCCCGGACCTCGACGTGGAACCGCTCGAGGTGCTCAGCCGCGTCTCCAGGCTCGCCCGCCATCTCGACCGCGCCCGGCGCCTCGCTTTCGCCGAGCATCAGCTCGAGCCGTGGGAGTTCGACGTGCTCACCTCGCTGCGCCGGGCGGGCGCGCCGTATCAGCTCTCCCCCGGCCAGCTGCTCACCCAGACCCTCGTCACCTCGGGCACGATGACCAACCGCATCGACCGGCTCGCCAAGAAGAACCTGGTCGAGCGGCTGCCCGACCCCAGCGACCGACGCGGTGTGCTGGTGCGGCTGACCCCGGAAGGACGCGACCGGGCCGACCAGGCGCTGGCCGGGCTGCTCGCCCAGGAACGCGCGATCCTCTCCCAGCTGTCCCGCGCCCAGCGCGCGGAACTGGCCGGGCTGCTACGCCAGTTGACCGCCCCGTTCGACAACGTCCCCGGCTAGCTCACCCAGGTCGGCCGGCCCCACACCCGCCCGTCGGGCCAGCGCCACCGCGGCGAGGGTGGAGTGGACGCCCAGCTTGCCCAGCACGTTCTGCATATGCGTCCGGACGGTGTGCGGGGACAGGAAGAGGCGCTCGGCGACGGCTTTGCGCCCCAGGCCCGCGACCATGCAGCGCAGTACCTCCTGCTCGCGCGGGGTCAGCGACTCCACCAGCCGCTCGCTGTCCGTGCGGTGCTTGCGTGCCGCGGTCATCTCCCGCAGCACACCGGTGAGAAGTGCCGGCGCCAGATGGGTCTCGTCGCGCAGCACGCCGCGGATCACCGCGAGCAGCCGCTGCAGCGAGCAGTCCTTGGCGACCCAGCCCGAGGCGCCGGCCTGGAGGGCCAGTGCGGCCCGGCGGACGTCGTCCTTCTGGGCGAGCACGACGGAGCGCACGGCCGGCTGGTGCGAACGCACGCCCGCCACCAGGGAGATCCCGTCCACCAGACCCTCCTCGCCGCCCTCGTGCACGGCACGGGCGACCGCCATGCCCCTGGGCGGGGGAACGGCGGAGGCGACACCCAGATCCGCGTCGACGAGCATCACGTCGAACCTGCGGCCCTCGGCCGCGGCCCGCTCCAGACAGCGCAGCGCGGCGGGGCCGCTGCCGGCAGCGGCCACTTCGACGTCGGGCTCGGCGGCGAGGGCCGCGGCGAGCGACTCGGCGAAGATTCGGTGGTCGTCCACCACCAGGACCCGGATACGAACCACAGACACCCCCAGTGTCGGAGGAGGAACCGGCACGGGTACGGCGCCCGAGGGACGGTGGTGCAGCTCATCGCCCGGCCGCCGCCGTGCTGTGACTGATACCCCCGCCCCGGGTGCCGTACCCGGCTGTTTCGCCCCCTGATCAACACCGGCCCCCACCGGTGCTGTGCTTCAGAGTACGGACGACGGGCGGTGGCGGAAGGTGATTTGCAGAACTGATCGCCGTCGCCGTTCAGGGTGTGACGCGTGTTCCGGATGGAGACGGAAGTCGACAGCAAAAGTCGTACGAGCCACCCCGTGGGGCCGCGCTCAGGACAGCCGCCTCGCGCCCGCGGACGGCGTCGCCGTGAAGACGCGCGGCTGCTCGAACGAGGACGCCTCGAAGGCTTCCAGGACCGACTTCGTCACCGTCGGCGCCGCCGAGGTCTCCGTCAGCACGATCGCGGAGCCGCCGAAACCGCCGCCCGTCATCCGCGCCCCGAGCGCACCCCCCGCCAGCGCCGTGTCCACGACCAGGTCCAGCTCCCGGCACGAGATCTTGAAGTCGTCGCGCAGAGAGGCGTGCCCCTCGGTGAGCACCGGGCCGATCGCGCGGACCTCGCCCGCCTCCAGGTGGGCGATGACCCGCTCCACCCGGTGGTTCTCGGAGACGATGTGCCGGACCAGCGCACGGACCTCGTGGTCGTCGATGCGGCCGAGGGCCTGCTCGAGCCCGTCGTAGGGGACGTCCCGCAGTGCGTCCACCCCGAGCGCCGCGGCGCCCGCCTCGCAGCCGGCACGTCGCTTGCCGTACTCACCGTCGCTGTGGGTGTGCTTGACGCGTGTGTCGACGACGAGGAGTTCGAGGCCGTGTGCCGCCAGGTCGAGGGGGACCTGGCGCTGGGAGAGGTCCCGGGTGTCCAGGTGCAGGGCGTGGCCCTCGGTGCAGCAGGCGGAGGCCGTCTGGTCCATGATCCCGGTCGGGGCGCCCACGTAGACGTTCTCCGCGCGCTGGCACAGACGGGCCATGCGCCACCGCTCCAGGCCCAGTTCGTACAGGTCGTTCAGCGCGAGGGCGGTGGCGACCTCGATCGCGGCGGACGAGGACAGCCCCGCGCCGGTGGGCACGGTCGACTCGAAGTGGATGTCGGCACCGCCGACCGCGTGGCCGGCGTCGCGGAGCGCCCAGACGACGCCTGCCGGATAGTCGGTCCAGCCGCCGGGGCGACTGGGCGCGAGGTCGTCGACACGCAGTTCGACCGCGCCGCCGGCGACGTCCGCGGAGGTGAGCCGCAGCACCCCGTCGTCGCGCCGGGAGACGGTCGCCACCGTGATGTGCGGCAGCGCGAAGGGCATCACGAAGCCGTCGTTGTAGTCGGTGTGTTCACCGATCAGATTCACCCTGCCGGGTGCCGCCCACACACCTTCGCCCGTGCGGCTCATGACGCGTTCTCCCTCCTGCGGGCGAATGCCCAGGCGTCCGACACGATGCCGGCCAGGTCCGCGCGGCTCGGCTTCCAGCCCAGGCGCTCCTGCGCGGCTGCCGCGGAGGCGACCAGGACGGCGGGGTCGCCGCCCCGGCGCTCTGCGACGACCTCGGGTACCGGGTGGCCGGTGACCTTGCGCGCGGTCTCGATGACCTCGCGCACGGAGAAGCCGTTGCCGTTTCCGAGGTTGCAGATCAGGTGCTCGCCCGTGGTGGCGGCGTCGAGGGCGAGGAGGTGGGCTTCCGCCAGGTCCGCGACATGGATGTAGTCGCGGATGCAGGTGCCGTCCGGCGTGGGGTAGTCGTCGCCGAACACGGAAATGGACTCGCGCCTGCCGAGGGCCACTTGGAGGACCAGCGGGATGAGGTGCGACTCGGGGTCGTGCCGCTCGCCGGACTCGCCGTAGGCGCCGGCCACGTTGAAGTAGCGCAGGGACACCGCCGCGAGCCCGTGGGCCGCCGCCTCACCCGTGATCATGTGGTCCACGGCGAGCTTCGAGGCACCGTAGGGGCTGGTGGGGGCGGTCGGGTCGGACTCGGTGATGGGGGTGGAGACCGGCTCGCCGTAGGTGGCGGCCGTGGAGGAGAAGACGAGCCTTCGCACACCGGCAAGGCGCATGGCGGAGAGCAGCTCCATCGTGCCGCCGACGTTGTTCGCCCAGTACTTCTCCGGCTTGGCGACCGATTCGCCGACCTGTGAGAAGGCCGCGAAGTGGAGCACCCCGTCGAAGGTGGCGTCGAGCCACCGGGCGGCGTCCTGGATGCGCCCCTCGATGAACTCGGCGCCCGCGGGCACCGCCTCCGGGAAGCCTGTGGAGAGGTCGTCGAGCACGGTCACCCGGTGACCGGCCTCCAGGAGATGCTGGGCGACCACGCTGCCGACATATCCCGCACCGCCTGTGACCAGGTACTTCTTACTCACTTAGCTCGCTACCTCTCGCAGTCGCATCGCCGCGGCCTCCGGCGGCACATCGTTGATGAACACGCTCATACCGGATTCTGAACCGGCGAGGAACTTCAGCTTGCCGGACGTGCGGCGGATGGTGAAAAGCTCGAGATGCAGGCCGAAGTCGTCCCTGCCCTCGCCCCTGAACGGCGCCTGGTGCCAGGCGGCGATGTAGGGCGTGGGCGGTTCACCGTCGCCGAAGATCCGGTCGAAGCGCCTCAAGAGTTCCAGATAAACCTGTGGAAACTCGTGACGCGCCTCGTCGTCGAGCGTCCGCAGGTCCGGCACTCGCCGCTTCGGGTGGAGGTGCACCTCGTAGGGCCAGTGCGCCGCGTACGGTACGAAGGCGATCCAGTACTCGCCCTCCAGCACCACCCGTACGGCGGCCGCACGTTCGCGCTCCACGACGTCGTCGAAGAGGTTCCGGCCGGTCGAAGCGCGGTGGTCGGCGAGCGAACGGAGCATCAGGTCGGTGCGCGGCGTCACGAAGGGGTAGGCGTAGATCTGCCCGTGCGGATGGCCGAGCGTGACGCCGATCTCCGCGCCCCGGTTCTCGAAGCAGAAGACCTGCTCGACACCGGGCAGCTCGGCGAGTTCCGCGGTGCGGTCCGTCCATGCCTCGAGGACCAGGCCGGCCTGGTCCTCGGTGAGGTCGGCGAAGGAGGCGTCGTGGTCGGAGGTGAAGCAGACGACCTCGCAGCGCCCGAAGTCACCCGCGAGGGAGGGGAAGCGGTTCTCGAAAACGACGACGTCGTAGTCGGGGGCCGGGATCTCGCTGAGGCGGCCGTCACGCGAGGGGCAGAGCGGGCATTCGTCGGCGGGCGGATGGTAGGTGCGGCCCTGACGGTGCGAGGCGATGGCGACCCAGTCGCCGAGCAGCGGGTCGCGGCGGATCTCCGAGGTGGTGGAGACGGCATCGAGCGGCCGGTGGTCGACCGCGTCGCGTACGGCGTCGTCCCGCGCGTCGTAGTAGAGCAGCTCACGACCGTCGGCCAGCCGGGTCGATGTCTTCTTCACGCGCGGCTCCCTGCACCCCATCCAACAGAACTGAACACAACAAACCATGAGCCAACAGGGGCCGTCAATGGGCGACAGGGACCGGCCTCCCCGGTCATACCGGAGCAAACAGAACGAGACACCTCTCCGAGCATCACAATCAAACAAAGAACATCAACAGAAGTGTTCAGTTTCTGAACATCTGCGCGTAGGTTCCGGTCTGATCAGTTCGCGCGACGAAGCGAGTACTCATGCAACATCTGGCCGAAGGGCTCCGGCTCCCCACCAACGGGCTCGATTACGCAATCCTGGCGATCTACTTCGCCGTCGTGCTGGGCATAGGTTTCGCCGCCCGGGCCAGCGTGAAGACCAGCCTCGACTTCTTCCTGTCCGGCCGCTCGCTGCCCGCCTGGGTGACCGGTCTCGCCTTCGTCGCCGCCAACCTCGGCGCGACAGAGATCCTCGGCATGGCCGCCACGGGCGCGCAGTACGGCGTCGCGGTCGTCCACTGGTACTGGATCGGCGCCATCCCCGCCATGGTCTTCCTGGGCCTCGTGATGATGCCCTTCTACTACGGCTCCAAGGTCCGCTCGGTCCCCGAGTTCCTGCTCCAGCGGTTCGACAGGTCGGCACATCTGCTGAGCTCGGTGCTGTTCGCGTTCGCCGCGATCCTGATCGCCGGCGTCAACCTGTACGCCCTGTCGATCGTCGTCGAGGCACTGCTCGGCTGGCCGCAGTGGCTGTCGATCGTCGTCGCCGGATTCTTCGTCCTCGCGTACATCACCATCGGCGGCCTGTCCTCGGCGATCTACAACGAGGTCCTGCAGTTCTTCGTCATCCTCGCCGCGCTCATCCCGCTCACCATCCTCGGCCTGAAGCGCGTCGGCGGCTGGGACGCACTGACCGGGTCGCTCGAACAGAGCCACGGCGAGAACTTCCTCACCGCCTGGGGCGGCACCGGCATCGGCGACCCGAACCCGCTCGGGGCCAACTGGCTGACGATCATCCTCGGCCTCGGCTTCGTCCTCTCCTTCGGCTACTGGACGACCAACTTCGCCGAGGTGCAGCGCGCCCTGTCCGCGAAGAACCTCTCCGCCGCCAAGCGCACCCCGCTGATCGCCGCCTACCCGAAGATGCTCATCGTCTTCCTGGTGATGATCCCCGGCCTCGTCGCCGCCGTCCTCGTACCGAAGATCGGCACCCCCGGCTCCGACCTCACCTACAACGACGCCATCCCGCTGTTGATGCAGGAACTGCTGCCCAACGGCGTCCTCGGCATCGCGGTGACGGGTCTGCTCGCCGCCTTCATGGCCGGCATGGCGGCCAACGTCTCGTCCTTCAACACCGTCTTCACGTACGACATCTGGGCGCGCTACGTGAAGAAGGGCCGCGACGACCGGTACTACCTGCGCTTCGGCCGGCTGATCACGGCGATCGGCGTGCTGTGCTCCATCGGCACCGCGTTCCTCGCCTCCAGCTTCAGCAACATCATGGGCTACCTGCAGACCCTGTTCTCCTTCTTCAACGTGCCGATGTTCGTGGTCTTCATCATCGGCATGTTCTGGAAGCGGGCCTCCATGAAGTCCGGCGTCTGGGGTCTGCTCGCCGGCACCACGGCCGCGATGGTCAACTACTTCGTCGTCTACAAGCAGGGCGTCATCGACATCCCGAGCGAGCAGGGCGCCAACTTCGTCTCCGCGATCGTCGGCTTCGTCGCCGGCGCGGTGGTGATGGTCGTCGTCACCCTGTTCACCGCGCCCAAGCCCGAGGCCGAGCTCGCCGGGCTGGTGTACGGCACGACCTCCCCGGGCATGGAGGAGGCGCCCTCCGAGGGCGACGACGCCTGGTACCGCAAGCCCGCACTCCTGGGCTGGGGCGCGATCGTCCTCGCCGCCGCCTGTTACATCCCCTACTCCTTCTGATCCGATCGGAGGCACCGAACCATGTCCGAACTGCACCGCGAAGTCTCCGAGCTGGAGCGCAGGTCCGCGACCGCCGCACGTCTTTTCGACATCCGGCGCATCATTGGCGGCCTGTTCACGCTCTACGGCGTCATCGTCACCGTCGCGGGCCTGTTCGCGTCCGACGCGGACCTGAAGAAGGCGGAGGGCGTCAACATCAACCTGTGGACCGGCCTCGGCATGTTCGTCCTCGGCGTGTTCTTCCTCGTCTGGCTCAAGCTGCGCCCCACCGCGCCGCCGACGCCCGACGAGTAGCTTCGGCCCTACTCCTGCACGGTGCCGGGCGGCGACACGGTCGCCGCCCGGTCCAGCAGCCCGGTCCGCGCGGCCAGCGCCGCCGCCTCCAACCGGGAGCCCACACCCAGTTTCATGAGCACCCGCTGCACATGCGTACGGGCCGTGCTCGGCGCGATGCCCATGCCGACCGCGATCAGCCGGGTGTCCTCGCCCTCCGCGACCCGCACCAGCACCTCGACCTCGCGCGGGGTCAGCAGATGCAGCAGCCGCTGGCCCTCGTCGTCGGGCTGCGAGGCCGGGTTGAGCAGCTCGGCGAACGCGCCCCGCAGCAGTTGCGGCGCCACGACCGCCTCCCCCGCCCGCGCCTTCACCAGCGCGCGCTCGACACCCTCGATGCGTTCGTCGTGGCGCACATAGCCGGAGGCGCCGGCGGCGAACGCCGCCGCTATCCCCCGGGGACTGGGCACGGGCCCCAGCACCACCACCGCCACCTGAGGCCGCTCCCGCTTGATCCGCACGATCGGGTCGAACGCGCCGGGCTCCGCCGGGGCCGCCGTGCCCAGCAGGCACACCTCGGGAGACCGGGCGATGACCAGCTCGGCGGCACCGGCGGCGGGCGCGGCCGCCGCGAGCACCCGGTGGCCGCGCAGCTTCAAGGCAGAGGCCAGCGCCTCGGCGAGCAGTCTGTGGTCGTCCACGACCATGAGCCGTACGCCCATCGGGCAACCCCCTCCCGCGCCGGAGCCGGCCCCCCGGCCCTCCCCGCTACCCCGTTGGTCCCGGAAAGCTACACGCTTGTTCGACATCGCGCGCCCCTAACAGGGCAGAAGCCGCCCGTAATGCCGAATTCCTCGGCAATCGGGGCCACTTGCACGCAGAGGCACGTGCGTCGCACCGGATCCGCCGTGCAGGGCCCGCGGGGGCCCGGTGCACAGAACCGCGGCCCGGTCCGTCGCCTGTTGCGATGGACCGGGCCGCGGTTCTGCGTGCGGTACGGCGGGCGATCAGCCCTTCGGGCCGAAGGAGATGGCCATGTACTTCGTCGAGCTCGCGCTGTCGGAGCCGGGCTCGCTCAGGGTGTCGTCCGCGATGAACAGACGGCCGCCCGCGAAGTGGTACTCGGAGCCGGTCTCCACGAAGCTCGTCTCGGCGTCCCGCACCGTCTTGTCCGAGGGGTTCTCCAGCAGCACGGTCTCCTCGAAGGTGGTGCCGTTGATGCTCACGACCTGGCCGCCCTTGTCGTACGGAGGCCACTTGTAGGCGATGACGTTGCCGCCGTCCATGCGCAGCGGCAGCGAGTGGTAGCCGTTGCCGGCGTCCGCACGCCCGCTGACGGCCTTGCCGGTCGCGAGGTCGAAGGCGACGATCTCGTTGGTACGCGAGTACGACTCCCCCGTGCCCTCGTGCTCCTCCGTCGGCAGGTAGAGCCGGTTGTTGCCGACGACCACGAACTGGCAGCCCTCCACACCGTCGCTGGCGGAGCACCTCGCCAGGTACTTGTCGCCCGGAATGGCGATCTTGGTGAGCAGCTTGCCGGTCTTGGCGTCGATGGAGAAGAAGTCCGAGATGCCGAACATTCCCGAGTCACCGACGTCGGCGGCGACGACCAGCGGGTTCGAGGAGACGATCCGCGCGTCCTCGACGCCTTCAGGCATCTTGAACGTGGAGAGCGGAGTGCCCTTCTCGGGGTCGAGCGGCTGGATGGTCACCGACGGGTTGTCGTACGAACCGCACCGGCGCACCGCGACCAGCGCCTCGCCACCTCCGTAGCCGATGTCGCGGCACTCGTTGGCGTCGACGGTGGGCTTCCACCGGACGGCCCCGCTGGTCAGGTCGAAGGCGGCGCTGCCGCTGAGGTATCCGGCGGCCACGGTGTTGCCGCTGAGGGTGACCTGGTCGAAGCGGGCCTTCTCGTCACCCGAGGAGTCGCCGGTGACGGACTTGCTCCACAGCAGCTTGCCGGTGGTGAGCTCGATGACGCCGACCTCGGTGCACGGCGGGTAGCCCTTGTCGCCCTTGGCCCGCTTCTTGGCCTCGAAGACGATCGCCGTCTTGTTGTCGTCGGTCACGTGACGCGAGGCGGCACAGACCTGGCCCGGCAGCGGCAGGGTCCACAGGACGGAACCCTTCGCCACGTCGTGCGCGACGATCGAGTTGACGCTCGTCTTGACGAAGGCCTTGTCCGTGACCCAGGAGCCCGGCACTCCGGTCACGTCGAGGCGTGCCGGCAGCGGCAGCTGGAAGGCGACCTGGGAGGCGGTGTCGGCCGGGGCCTTCTCCTTGCCCGGGCCGTCGGGCGCGGCCTTGGGCGAGTCGCCCTTGCCGCCCTTGTCCCCGCCGTTGCCGTCCGAACTGCCCTGGGCCTGGTCGCTCTTGCCACCGTCCTCGCTGGAGGAGTACCAGAAGCCGCCGCCGATGATCAGCGCGATGGCGACACACGCCGCGATGACGATCTGCAGCTGAGTCCTGTTCTGCTGCTGGCCGTCCTTGACCTGACCGCGGCCCAGGTAGTCCGAGGGCTTCACGCCGCCGATCCCGTAGGCGTCGCGGGTCGCGTCGATGTTCT
>NZ_JBEXRZ010000134.1:0-20091 GCF_040613325.1 Streptomyces sp. NPDC006283
AGGAAGCGTTGTGAAACGTGATGAAAAGCAAGAAGGGGATGTTTCATGGCAAAGCTCACCCTCACCCAGTTCCTCACCCTCGACGGCGTCTACCATGCACCCGGCCCCGCCTCGTTGTATGCCGGGCGCATTGTGTGCCGCTCTCGGTTTTGCCGACCGTTGGCGCCGCACCCTTGACGGCGACTTGCCGCATCCTCACGATGTTTCTCATCGTGCAACCCATCGGGCATTGCGCAACAGCAGAGGAGTCTCGTCGTGTCACATGAGGTCCGTGCCGTCGTTGCAGTCAAGAAGGGCGCACCCGTCGAGGTACAGACCATCCTCGTGCCCGATCCGGGTCCCGGCGAGGTGCTCGTGGCGGTGCAGGCCTGCGGGGTCTGCCACACGGATCTGCACTACCGGGAGGGAGCGATCAACGACGACTTCCCGTTCCTGCTCGGCCACGAGGCGGCCGGCACCGTCGAGGCCGTGGGCGACGGAGTCGTCGACCTGGCCCCCGGCGACTACGTGGTCATCGCCTGGCGCGCCCCCTGTGGCACCTGCCGTTCATGTCGCCGGGGTCGCCCCTGGTACTGCTTCGACTCGCGCAACGCGACCCGGCCGATGACGCTTCTCGACGGCACGCCGCTGTCGCCCGCGCTGGGCATCGGCGCGTTCGCCGAGAAGACGCTGGTCGCCGCCGGCCAGGCGGTGAAGATCGACCCGGCCGCCCGGCCGGAGGCCGCGGGGCTCATCGGCTGCGGCGTGATGGCCGGCTACGGCGCGGCGGTGAACACCGGGAACGTCGGCAACGGGGACACGGTCGCCGTGATCGGCTGCGGTGGCGTCGGCAACGCGGCCGTCGCAGGCGCCTGTCTGAACGGGGCCCGAAAGGTCATCGCCCTCGACATCGACGACAAGAAGCTGAACCAGGCCGAGAAGTTCGGAGCGACGCACACCGTCAACTCCCGCGGCACCGACCCCGTCGAGGCCGTGCGCGCCCTGACCGACGGATTCGGGGTGGACATCGCGATCGACGCCGTCGGCCGCCCGGAGACGTACCGGCAGGCCTTCTACATGCGCGACCACGCCGGTGTGCTCGTCCAGGTCGGGGTACCCGATCCCGACATGAGGATCGACCTCCCGCTGATCGACCTGTTCTCGCGCGGCGGTGCCCTGAAGTCGTCCTGGTACGGCGACTGCCTGCCGAGCCGCGACTTCCCGATCCTCGTCGACCAGTACCTCCACGGCCTTCTCGACCTCAACTCCTTCGTCTCCGAAACGATCTCCTTGGAGCAGGTCGAGAGCGCCTTCGCGAAGATGCACCGCGGCGAGGTGCTGCGTTCGGTGGTGGTCATGTGACGAGCAGCCGCCCAGCATCCGGACCCCGCGTCGTGATCATCGGCGCCGGCATCGTCGGCTGCTCGCTCGCCGACGAGCTGACCGCCCGCGGTTGGACCGACGTCACCGTCCTCGAGCAGGGCCCGCTGCCCGCCCCCGGCGGTTCCACGTCCCACGCCCCCGGCCTCGTCTTCCGGACCAGCCCGTCCAAGACGCTCAGCGAGTTCGCCTCGTACACCGTGGAGAAGTTCGGCTCTCTCGAGGTCGACGGGCTGCCGTGCTTCAACGCCGTCGGGGGTCTGGAGCTCGCCACCACGCAGGAGCGGCTGGCCGATCTGCGCCGCCGGGCGGGGTTCGCCGCCTCCTGGGGCATCCGCGGCGAGATCGTCTCCTCCGCCCGCTGCAAGGAGCTGTGGCCGCTGCTCGACGAGAGCAAGGTGCTCGGCGGATTCTTCACTCCCGACGACGGGCTGGCCAGCGCCGTCCTCGCCTGCCGTGCCCAGACGGAGCGCGCGAAGCGGCGCGGCGCCCGCTTCCTCGAGCGGCACACCGTCACCGGCATCGAGCGGGAGCACGGCCGCGTGACGGCCGTTGTCTCCGACCGCGGCACCTTCCCCGCCGACCACGTCGTCTCCGCGGCCGGTTTCTGGGGTCCGGTCGTCGGCCGCATGGCCGGCGTCGAGGTGCCGCTGCTCCCGCTCGCCCACCAGTACGCGAAGACCGGGCCGCTGCCGGAACTGGCCGGCGCGAACGACCCTCGTACGGAGGCCTCCCGGCCGATCCTGCGGTTCCAGGACCGTGATCTGTACTTCCGCGAGCACACCGACCGCATCGGCATCGGCAGCTACGCCCACCGGCCACTGCCCATCGACCCCTTCGCCGTCCCCGCGTACGACGCGGCACCGGTCATGCCCTCCTCGTACCCGTTCACACGGGAGGACTTCGACCCGAGCTGGGTGGACTGCGCCTGGCTGATGCCGGCGCTCGCCGGCACCGAGGTGGAGAGTGGTTTCAACGGCGTCTTCTCCTTCACGCCCGACGGGATGCCGGTCCTCGGCGAAGCCCGCTCCCTGCGCGGCTTCTGGCTCGCCGAGGCCGTCTGGGTCACGCATTCGGCGGGGGTGGCGAAGGCGGTCGCCGAGTGGATGGTCGACGGGCGGCCGTCGACGGACGTCCACGAGTGCGACCTCACCCGCTTCGAGGACGCCCAGCGCTCCCCCGCCTATGTGGCGGAGCGCGGCGCCCAGCAGTTCGTCGAGGTCTACGACGTGCTGCACCCGCTTCAGCCGATGGAGCAGCCCCGGCCGCTGCGGGTCAGTCCCTTCCACGCACGCCAGCAGGAGCTCGGGGCGTACTTCCTGGAGGGCGGCGGCTGGGAGCGTCCGCACTGGTACGAGGCGAACGCCCCGCTCGCAGAGGGCATCGAACTGCCCTCACGGGACGCCTGGTCGGCCCGCTACTGGTCGCCGGTCGCCGCCGCGGAGGCGAAGGCCACCCGCGAGAAGGTCGCCCTGTACGACATGACGCCGCTGCGCCGGCTGGAGGTCACCGGACCGGGTGCGCTCGCCTTCCTGCAGCGCATGACCAGCAACAACCTGGCCAAGAAGCCCGGCGCGGTGACCTACACGCTGCTCCTCGACGAGAGCGGCGGCATCCGTTCCGACCTGACGGTGGCGCGGCTCGCCGCCGACCGGTTCCAGATCGGCGCCAACTCGCGTGCCGACGAGGACTGGCTGCTGCGGCACGCGCCGGACGACGTACAGATCCGCGACATCACATCCGGCACCTGCTGCATCGGCGTCTGGGGGCCGCTGGCCCGCGACCTGGTGCAGCCGCTGACCCGGGACGACTTCTCCCACAAGGGCTTCGGCTACTTCCGGGCCAGGCAGACCCACCTCGGCCATGTGCCGGTCACGGCGATGCGGCTGAGCTACGTCGGTGAGCTCGGCTGGGAGCTGTACACCAGCGCCGACCTGGGGCTGCGGCTCTGGGACACCCTGTGGGAGGCCGGACAGGAGTACGGCGTGATCGCCGCCGGCCGGTCCGCGTTCAACAGCCTGCGGCTCGAGAAGGGCTACCGCTCCTGGGGTCACGACATGACCGACGAGCACACCCCGTACGAGGCGGGCGTCGGGTTCGCCGTCCGCATGGACAAGGGCGACTTCGTGGGGCGCGACGCCCTGGAGAAGGCCGGTGATCCCTGCCGCAGACTGACCGCGCTGCTCCTCGACGACCCGGCGGCCGTCGTCCTGGGCAAGGAGCCGGTGTTCGTCGACGGGGTGCCGGCCGGGTACGTCACCAGCGCGTCCTACGGCTACACCCTGGGCCGCTGCGTCGTCTACGCGTGGCTGCCGCCGCTGGCGGCGGGCACGGCCGTGCATGTCGACTACTTCGGCGAGAAGGTCCCGGCCACCGTTGCCGAAGAGCCTCTGTTCGACCCGGAGATGAGCCGTATCCGCCGCTAGGAAGGTCAAGAGCTGTGTCACCCACCTATGACGTGGTCGTCGTCGGCCTGGGCGGAATGGGCAGCGCCGCCGCCCACCATCTGTCCGCACGCGGGGCGCGGGTGCTGGGCCTGGAGAAGTTCGGTCCGGTCCACAACCGCGGCTCCAGCCACGGCGGTTCACGCATCACCCGGCAGTCCTACTTCGAGGACCCCGCCTACGTGCCGCTGCTTCTGCGCTCGTACGAGCTGTACGAGGCTTTGGAGCGCGACACCGGCCGCGACATCGCGACGCTGTGCGGCGGTGTGATGGCCGGGCGCCCGGAGTCCCGCACGGTGTCCGGCTCGCTGCGTTCGGCCCGGCAGTGGGACCTGCCGCACGAAATGCTCGACGCCCAGGAGATCCGCCGCCGCTTCCCCACCCTGACGCCCGAGGACGACGAGGTCGCCCTGTACGAGGCGCGGGCCGGTTTCGTCCGGCCCGAGAACACCGTCGCCGCCCACCTCCAGCTCGCCACGCGGGCCGGCGCGGACCTGCACTTCGAGGAGCCGATGCTCCGCTGGGAGCCGTACCGCGACGGGGTGCGCGTCCACACCGCGGAGAACACGTACACCGCCGGCCGGCTGGTGATCTGCCCGGGCGCGTGGGCGCCGCAGCTCCTCACCGATCTGGGCGTGCCGTTCACCATCGAACGGCAGGTCATGTACTGGTTCCAGCCCGACGGCGGCACGGAGCCGTTCCTTCCCGAGAACCATCCCATCTACATCTGGGAGGACGCGAACGACGTGCAGATCTACGGCTTCCCCTCGATCGACGGGCCCGATCGGGGAGCGAAGGTCGCCTTCTTCCGCAAGGGAACCCTCTGCACACCGGAGACCATCGAGCGGACCGTGCACCAGGACGAGGTCGCCGCCATGGCGGACCAGGTCTCACGGCACATCCCGTCCCTGCCCGGCCGTTTCCTGAAGGCCGCCACCTGCATGTACTCCAACACGCCCGACGAGCACTTCGTGATCGCACCCCACCCGGAGCATCCCGAGTCGGTGACCGTCGCCTGCGGGTTCTCCGGGCACGGCTTCAAGTTCGTGCCCGTCGTCGGCGAGATCGTCGCCGACCTGTCGCTGAACGGCACCACCGAGCACCCCATCGAGCTTTTCGACCCTCGCCGGCTGTCCGCCGCGCCCGCCTGAGGAGTCCGCCGTGACGACAACCCCCGTCTCCCCGAGCCTCATCGCCACGCTGCCGGGCCACTACTACACCGACCCGGAGATCTTCCGGCAGGAGCAGGAGGGGCTGTTCGAGTCGATGTGGTTCTGCGCCGTCCGCAGCTCCGACCTCGAGGGGCCGGGCGCGTTCCGCACCGTGCAGGTCGGCCGCGAGAGCGTCATCGTCAGCCGTAACCGGTCCGGTGAGCTGCGGGCCTTTCTCAACATCTGCCGGCACCGCGGCGCCCGGCTGTGCCTGGAGCAGTCGGGCGAGGTGCGGCGTTCCCTGCAGTGTTCCTATCACGCCTGGACGTACGACCTCGACGGCAGACTGATCGCCGCGCCCAATCTGGTGAAGATGCCCGACGTCGACCGCGCCGAGTACGGGCTGGTGGCGGTGGCGCTGCGCGAATGGCTGGGCTACGCCTGGGTGTGCCTCGCCGACGAGCCGCCGTCCTTCGAGGAGACCGTCGTCGGCGCTGCCGTGGAGCGGCTCGGCGACAGCGCGTCGATCGAGCGCTACCGCACGGAGAATCTCGCGCTCGGCAGGCGCATCACCTACGACGTGAAGGCGAACTGGAAGCTGATCGTCGAGAACTTCATGGAGTGCTACCACTGCGCGACGATCCACCCCGAACTCACCGAGGTGCTGCCTGAGTTCGCGGACGGATACGCGGCCCAGTACTACGTGGGACACGGCGCCGAGTTCGGTGAGGAGGTGAGGGGATTCACCGTCGACGGCAGCGAGGGTTTCGCCAGGCTGCCCGAGATCGCGGAGGAACAGGACCGCCGCTACTACGCCATCACCGTCAAGCCGACGGTCTTCATCAATCTTGTGCCCGACCACGTCATCCTGCACCGGATGTTCCCGCTCGCCGAGGACCGCACGGTCGTCGAGTGCGACTGGCTGTACGCGCCGGAGGTGATCGGCTCCCGTGCGGACGTGTCGAAGTCCGTGGAACTGTTCCATCGCGTCAACACCCAGGACTTCGAGGCCTGCGAACGCACGCAGCCTGCGATGGCGTCCCGCGCCTACCGGTCGGGCGGTGTACTGGTGCCCACCGAGCACCACCTCGGCATCTTCCACGCCTGGCTGACCGAGCGGCTGGGAGGGATGGGTGCCTGATCTGTTCATCGGCGGCGTACGGACCGCGGCCCGCGACGCCACGTATCTCGAGGCGAAGCACATGTGGCGCAACCGGGGTCCAGGTTTCGCGGCTGCGGGGCAGGTGGCAGCCCGTGCAAGGGAAGTTCTCCCTGGGCCGCTGGGGGCTCCCCGTCAACATGGTGGCGGTGCTGTGGGGCGGCGCGATGACCGTCAACCTCATCTGGCCGCGCTCCGCCGTCTACAACGCGGCCGCCCCGTACCACTGGTACCTGCGCTGGGGCGCGGTCCTGTTCGTCGGCGTGATCGCGGTGGGCGGCTTCGCCTACTACTGGTTCGTCCAGCGGCACCGTACGGGGGTGCTGGCCGAGCACGCAGCCGTATCACCTGCCGAACAGCCCACAGCGGTGAAGGAGGCCACCACCCCGTGAGCGGAGAGGCACCACCCGGCCCGGACGGTGACGACGAGCGCGGACGACGACGCCCTGGCCACGGCCTGCTGAGGGAGGACGCCTGACGGCTCCCGGCGGGCAGCGCTACGGGCCGACGGCGATCAACGCAAGGGTGATGTTGTCGGGGCCGCCTGCCTCGATGGCGGCCTTCCACATTTCGAAGGCTGCCCTGCCACCGTCGTGGGCCCGCAGCAGGTCGCCGAGCGTGTCCTCGGGCACGGGGTCGGTCAGGCCGTCCGTGCACACCAGACAGCGGTCGACTGCGGAGAGCGGCACCGTTGTGACGTGCGGTGTGACGGCACTGAACCGCAGACCACCGCCGAGCGCCTGTGTGACCAGTGAGGTGACGCGCTGTCCCGGCAGCAGCGGAGGGCTGTCGTCCACGCTCAGCCGGCGCAGACCGTCCCCGGACGCGTCGAGCACTCTGCTGTCACCCACGTTGAACACCAGCAGCGACTCCTCCAGCACGACGGCACCCGCGACCGTGGTGCCCATCGTGGTCAGCGCGGGATCGCGGTCGGCCGCCGCGTAGACGGCGTGGTTGCAGGCGTCCAGCACGTCACGGACGGCTTCCTCGCTGTCCAGGGAAGAGCCGAACGACGCCAGCTGCCGGACGACGAGCGCACTGGCCACTTCGCCGCCCGGCTGCCCTCCGATGCCGTCGGCGACCGCGATGACGAGCGGAGTGCCGAGCGGGAAGACAAGCGTCTGCGGATTCTCGGTCACGGTGGCGCACAGCGTCCACGGGCCGACCACCAGGCTGTCCTCGTTGTGATCCCGGACCAGCCCGGGATGGCTCAGGGCAGTCACCGTCACATAACGCATCACAGTCCCGCCTCTCGGCAACGGCAGGTGCGTCCGTACCCGACCATTGTCCCGCCGTGAGCTGCCCGGGGCTCGGCCGTCACCACGCCGAGAGCCGGCTGCACTCCACGGCTTGCCGATGGCGGCCCGGCGATCTTGCCGGGAGGAAGATGGAACGCGGCACCGGGGATTCACCTCTTCGCTGTCGATTCCATGTTTTTCCGAAAGGCAGTGGTGGTATGTCCGTCGACGCATCGAGCGTCAACGTCGCACGAGAGCCGGGCGACAGACCCGCACCGGAGCGAGGAGGCGGCTCCGGCCCCGTCGTGCGGCGGCGGACCCCGTGGCCCATGGCTCTGGCCCTGCTGCCGTTGGGGCTGCTCGGTCTGGCGTCGTGGTTCGGCCGCCATGTGCGGCCCAGCGCCGACGAGTGGTGCTTCCTGCCCGTCGTCCGGGAGGACGGCATCTCCGGCCTGGTCGGCAAGTTCTACTTCACCGACAACGGCCGCGTGGGCAACGGCCTGCTCGTCGGGCTCTACGCGAAGTTCCCCGTGGCCGGACACCAGTGGTTCGGCCTGGTCAGCGGCGTGCTCGTGCTGGGGCTGCTGTGGGCTTCGACCGTCATGGTGCTGCGCCGCACCGGCACCCGGGTACCCGCGGGCGTGCCGCTGCTGGTGGCGTCCATGGTCACCGCCGTCTTCCTGTTCGCCACGCCCAACACGTACAAGACGTTCTACTGGCCCGCCGCCTCCGTCTCCCACACCCTCGCGCCGGTGCTCGCCTGCGCGGCGGCGCTGCCCCTGCTGCGCGCGCACGGCCGGCGCGGCCGGATCGCCGCCGTGGTGACCGTCGCGGCCGCCGGCGCCTTCATGGGCACACTTTCCGAAGAGGCCTCCGTCGTCGCCCTCGTGGTGCTGGCGGGTGTGGTGCTCTTCGCACACCGCGTCTTCGCCGCCCACGCACGGGGCTTCGTGCGCGTCTGGTCGCTGGCGGGCATGGCGGGTGTCGCCGTCGGCACGCTCGTTCTGATGACGTCCCCCGGCTCGCTGAACCGGCGCGAGCGGTACGGGGCCCAGAGCACCTCCATGTTCGCCCCGGAGTCCCTGGTGGGTTCCCTGCGCGGCTACGCGCACATCCTCCAGACGGTGTTCACCACGTGGCAGTACCTGGGCGCGGTCGCGGCGGGAGTGCTGCTGGGGCTGGTGGCGCGCGGCCGTGCGGGGCGCACGGCGGCGCTGCTGCCCCCGAGGCCGGTGCTACTGGGCGCCCTCGGCGCCGGGGCGTTCCTCGTCTCCGGCTATCTGTGCACCGTCATCACCTACCCGGTCTTCGGCGCGAAGGTGGTCACCACCGAGCGGACGTGGAACGACTATCTGCTGCTGTACGTCCTGCTGCTGGTGGCCGGCGGGGCGTTCGTCGGACGGGCTCTGCGCGTGCGCGGGCGGCGTACGGGAGCGGCCACGGCAGCGGCCGCCGCGATGTGCGCCGTGACCGTCCTTGGCCTGGTGGCTCCGCTCGCCGGCCTGGGGCACGACATGCAGGTGCGGGCCGAGCGGTGGGACCGCCAGGACCGCTCACTGCACGAGGGAGCGGCGCGGGGAGCGAGGGAGCTCCCGTATACGCCGCTCCCGGTGGCGAGGATGCTCGAGCCGTTCAGCCAGCAGGGCCGCAGGGTGTGGCCGGCGCAGTGCGTCGCCGACTACTACCGCCTGGACAAGGTCACTTACTCGACACGGCTTCCCTGACGAGCTCCTGCGGCGTGGCGGTAGCCGTTTCGTCGGTCTCACGGATCACGTAGTGGGGCCGGCGCTTGGCCTCGTGGTAGATCCGGCCCACGTACTCGCCGATGACTCCGAGCGTGGCGAGCTGGATGCCGCCGAGGCCGACGATGGCGGTGATCAGCGTCGCGTAGCCGGGGGTTTCGACACCGTCGAGGACGACGTTGGCAATGATCCACAAGGCGTAGGCGAGCGCGGACAGGAAGAGCCACAGCCCGGTGTGGATCGCCATGCGCAGCGGGCGGCTGTTGAAGGAGAGCAGCCCGTCGATGCCGTAGTTGAGCAGCCGCCGGCCGCCCCACTTGGAGCTGCCGGCGGCTCGCTGCACGTTGGTGTAGGTGAAGGTGACGGTGTCGAAACCGATCCAGGAGAAGAGTCCCTTGGAGAAGCGGTTGGACTCCGGGAGGGCCAGCAGGGCATTGACGGCCCGGCGGGACAGGAGCCGGAAATCCCCCGCCCCGTCGATGACTTCGACGTCCATGAAGCGGCGCACGAGGCGGTAGTAGGCCTGGCTGAGCGCGGTCCGTACGGCGCCTTCTCCGGTGCGGTCCCGCTGCGCGACGACCTGGTCGTAGCCGTGGCGGTGCAGTTCCAGCATGCGTGGGACCAGGTGGGGCGGGTGCTGCAGGTCGGCGTCCATGAGGACGACCACGTCCCCGGCCGACATGCGAAGGCCTGCCAGCATCGCGGATTCCTTGCCGAAGTTGCGGCTGAAGGACGTGTAGCGGACCCGGGGGTCGGCTGCCGCGAGTTGCCCCAGGTGCGCCCTCGTCCGGTCGCTGCTGCCGTCGTCGACGTAGCAGATCTCGAAGGCTGTGCCGGTCGGTTCGAGAGCGCCGACGAGTTCCTTGTGGAAGGCCTCGATCACCTCGCTCTCGTTGAAACACGGTACGACGACCGAAGTATGGACCGTTGTCATCTCACTCCATGCGCTGTGGTGCGGGCGGACTGCTTCCCCACAGCCCGTTGCATGGAGAGGAGATGGCCGACGGGCCGCGGGGGTTGCTCCCATCGTGGGACGGACACCGGTTCGTTACCGTGAATTGGGCTGTTCGCGGGCGCGCCCGGCTCTGAGTGCACGTCTGGGCCGGCCCACTTCGTGACGCCTGCCGACGCGGGCCCCTCCGGAACGCTCAGAGGCGCGCCCGGCGCCTGAGCGCCACGGAGCCGCAGACGGACACGAGGGCAAGCGCGGCGGCGCCGGCGCCGACCAGGACGGCGGGGCGCTCGCCGATGGTGCGGTCGGAGGACGCCGGAACCGCCTGGCCCGCGGAGGGAACGGCGGCCCCGGTACCGGCGGGTGCGGCCGCGCCGGCCGCAGAGGTGGGTTCGGCAGGGCCGGGTTCGGCGGGCCGGGTGATCTCACCGGGCTCCTCCTGGCCGCCGGGCTGCGGGCCGGTTTCCTCGCCCGGAGGCGGACCGACAGGTTCACCGGCCTGCTGCCGGTCTTCCCCGGGGGTCAGAACGACGTCGGAGCATGCGTAGTACGTGTCGGGGGTGTCCGTGTTCCGCCATACCGTGTACAGCACATGACGCCCCGTCAGGCCCTCCGGCAGGCGTCCGCTGATCCGGTACGCCCCGCCCTCGAGCGCCGGGTCGGTGGCGGTGGCGAAGGGGCGGTCGGCGAGATCGGCCCACCGCAGCGGCGCGGCCGGATCGTACCCCCGCTCGGTCACATACAGGCTGAACGTCCCTTTGTGCGGGATGGTGGAGCGGTAGGTGAGCGTGAATTCGCCGCCTGCACGCAGCGGGGTGGCCGGCCAGTCGGCCCGTGCGACGTCCAGTCCCCGGTACGCGCCGAGCCCCGCGCTGCACAACTGCCCGTCCGGTACGGCCTCGCGGTCCCTGCCGCCGACGCCGGGCAACCGCAGGTTGTCCCACGCACCCATCGCCGCTCCCCCGTTGGCGGCGACGGCGGCCCTGCATGCCGCCGACGCGCGCTGCGCGCCGTCGAGCCCGCAGACGGCGGCGCGGCTGACCGGATCGGTGGGCGCCCCGTGGGCCCGAGCGGCGCCGGCGCCGGCCAGGAGGGCGAGCGGTACGGCGCCGGCCAGTGCGGCGGCGGTGACGGCAACGGGGGCACGGTGGCGTCCGGTCATCGGCTGCGGACCTCCTTCGGGCTCGATCGCTGCCAGGGAGTACGGGCGCGGCCGGGCGGACGTTCACCGGCCGCGGACGCGGACGGGAGACCCCTCCCTCTATTTCCGCTTGCCGGAAGCTATATTCCACTCCATGGAGAACAGGGGAGGAACGTCGATGGGTGGATCACCGGCACTGCCACGCCGGGCGCTGGCCGAACTGGTCGGGACCGCAGCCCTCGTGGCCGTCGTGGTCGGTTCCGGCATCCAGGCCGGCACGCTCAGTCAGGACAGCGGCGTACAGCTGCTGGCGAACTCCCTGGCGTCCGCAATCGGCCTCGGCCTGCTGATCGCACTGCTCGGCCCGGTCTCGGGCGCCCATCTCAACCCGGTGGTCACCCTCTGCGTGTGGTGGGCCGGGCGCCGCAGCCCGGACAGACCGGCCGGCCGTGGGATCGTTGTCTACATCGCCGCCCAGCTCGCGGGAGCGGTCGCGGGCGCCCTGCTGGCGGAGGCGATGTTCGGCAGGCCCGCGGGCGTCCGGTCGACGCAACTGCGTTCGGACGACCATCTCCTGCTGGGAGAAACGGTGGCCACGGCGGGCCTGGTGCTGCTGATCCTCGGACTGCAACGCATCGGCCGGGCACAGCTCGCCCCGGCGGCGGTCGCCGGATACATCGCGGCCGCCATCTGGTTCACCTCATCCGGTTCCTTCGCAAATCCGGCGGCGACGGTGGGAAGGTCGTTCACCGACTCCCTCACCGGGATCGCGCCGGACTCACTGCCCGGCTTCGTCACCGCCCAGCTCGTCGGCGGCGCTCTGGGGGCCGCGCTTGCCGCGGCGGTGTACGGGCCGTCGGCAGCACCCCGGGCGGAGAGTCCTCCGGCACCCCGCGCGGAGAGTTGACGCCGACCGGCTCGGCGGCGCGCGATCTCACAGGGTAATACGGGCGACGATCGGCAGATGGTCGCTGCCCGTCGGGGGCAGTGCCCGGAGATGGGTCACCGACGCCGACCGGGCCATGATCTGATCGATCCGGGCAACGGGGAACGAGGCGGGCCAGCTGAAGACGAACCCCGGTGCCTCGACGTCCACGTGGGCACGGACCGCATCGAGGCCCCGGTCGTCCACGGTGCTGTTGAGGTCACCCAGCAGGATCACCCGGTCCTGCTTCTCCGCTTCGAGCGCGGCACCGAGGAGTCGGGCGCTCTCGTCGCGCCGGTCCGAGCTGAAACCGTGCCGGAGACCGAGGCGCACCGACGGCAGGTGGGCCACATGGACGGCGAGCGTCGCTCCGGGGGTCACCACGGTGGCGCGCAGCCCTCGATTCCAGCCGGGACCGATCCCGCGCGGCTTGATGTCCAACGCCCGGACGTCCTCCAGCGGATGACGCGACCACAGCCCCACCGTACCCACGACCGCGTGGTGCGGAAGATCGGCCTCCAGCGTCTTCCGGTACGCGGGCAGGGCGGAGGGCGTCAGCTCCTCCAGCGCGACGAGATCCGGGCTCACACGTGCCAGGGCCCGTGCCGTGCCGACGGGGTCGGGGTTCGTGTCATTGACGTTGTGCTGCACCACGACAAGGTCGCCCGGCCCGCCGGAGGGAGGGAGCAGCAGCGCGCCGAAGAGGCCGAGCCACACGGCGGCCGGCAGCAGCACGGCGACCAGTGCTGTGACGGAGCGCCGCAGCAGCGCGGCGACCAGCAGCACGGGCACGGCCGGCGCGAGCCACGGCAGAAAGGTCTCCAGGAGACTGCCGATCCGGCCGACGGTGTTGGGCACGGCGGAATGGAAGGCGAGCAGGGAAGCGACGAGGACTGCGAGCGCGGCGAGCACACGGCCGCGTTCGAAGCCTGAACGGCCGCTGCTGTCCACGCCCCAATGCTCCGACATCCGAAGCCGGATGCCGCTGCTGCTGCCCTTCATGCCGCCCGCCCGTTCACGCCGAACACCCCGCTCCTGCTCACGCCGGACATCCGGCGCACGCCGCTGACCGTTCCCCTGAACCGGAGATCTTGCCACCCGCCGCACCGGCCGTTGTCAGTGGAGGCCGATAGCGTCACCGAACCGTCGATGAAAGAGGTTCGCATGGAGTTCCGGATCGAGCGCGGCCCGTTGGCCGACGCCGTCGCCTGGGCGGCTCGTGTACTGCCCGCGCGGTCCCCTGTTCCGGTGCTGAGCGGGTTGCTGCTGGAGGCCGATGCCGGTCTGCTGCGGATCTCGGGGCTGGACTACGAGGCGTCCGCCCGCATCGAGGTCGAGGCGGACGTCGTGGTGCCCGGGCGGGTGCTCGTCATGGGCCGCAGGCTGCTCGACATCTGCCGGGTGCTGCCGGGCGGGCCGGTGCTGTGCGCGGTCGACGGTTCGCGTTTCTCGATGAGCAGCGACGGCGCCCGGTTCGGTCTGTCGGTGCTGCCGCGTGACGACTATCCAGCTCTGCCCGCGCTGCCGGAGCTCCGCGGAGAGGTGGACGCCGAGGTGTTCGCCGCCGCCGTCGGCCATGTGGCGGTGGCCGCCGGGCGCGACGACTCGCTGCCCGTACTGACCGGCATCCGCCTCGGCTTCGACGGCGGGACGATGACACTCGCCGCGACGGACCGGTACCGGTACGCGGTGCGCACGCTGGGCTGGAAGCCCCGATCACCGCAGGAGACCGCCGATGTTGTGGTCTCGGCCCGGCGGCTCACCGACATCGCGCGTTCGCTGGACCGGTCCGGCATGGTCCGTATCGCGCTGGACGGCAGCACGATCGGCTTCGAGAACGCGGGGCTGCGCATCACCTCACGTCTTCTCGACGGCCAACTGCCGCGTCATGACAAGCTGTTCGCTTTCCCGGAATGCGCGGTCGCTCTCACCGAACGGTTGCCGTTGCTCGACGCGGTCAAGCGGGTGGCGGTCGTGGCCGAGGGCGACAGCCCGCTGCAGCTGTCGTTCTCGGCGGACTCGATCCGCCTCCGGGCGGGCTACGAGGACGATGTCGCCTCCCAGTACTTGCCCGCCGACCTGGACGGCGTGCCCGAGATGACGGTGGCGTTCAACCCGTCGTATCTCGTGGACGCCCTGTCCTCCTTCGATGCGACGGCCGTACGGTTCCAGCTGCTGGGGCCTGGCCAGCGGGCACTGCTCAGCGGCGCGTCCCCCGCGGAGGAGATGGCGGAGCACTCCCATCGGCATCTGCTGATGTCGGTGAAGCCCCTGGTCTGAGCCGGCGGCTCTGCTGCGCGGCCACCGCCTCCCGGCGTTCATCTACGTGACCCCAACCAGCGCCAAGGCAAAGCCTGTTCAAGCACCCGCAAAGGACTCGGCGACATGAACATCCCGACGCTGGAGCGATCTATGTTCGATTCGTGAAGCAGAGACCCCGAACGAACACGCCCCTCGGCGGCAGCCGCCGTACCCTGCTGCGCGCCGCGGTCGCGGGCGGCGCCCTGGCCTCCGGCACTCTGGCGCTCGGTACCGCGCCGGCATCGGCGTCCCCCCGCCCCGCGGTTCCCCGCCACCGTCCGGGAACGCCCGCCCAGGCGCTGCGGGAGCTGGACGCCGGCAACCGCCGCTGGCGCAGCCTGTGCCAGCGGCATCCGCACGAGACGGCCGCCATCCGCGAGACCCTGATATCCGGGCAGCACCCGTTCGCCGTCATACTGGGCTGCATCGACTCACGGGTACCCCCGGAGCTGGTCCTCGACCAGGGCCTCGGGGACCTGATGACCGTGCGGTCCGCGGGCGAGGTGCTCGACGAGGCCGTTCTCGGAAGCGTCGCGTACGGCGTTCTGGACCTCGACATCCCGCTGGTCATGGTGCTCGGGCACCAGTTTTGCGGCGCGGTCACCGCGGCCGTGCGCGCGGACGAGACCGGCGAGGAACTCCCGGCGCACATCCAGTACATCGCGGACCGGATTCGGCCCGCCATCGACCACTCCCAGCACGGACCGGCCCGCGTCGACTCCACGATCACCCGCAACGTGGGCCTGGTGGCCGACCATCTCAGGCGGGAGCCGGACCTCGCGGCGAGGATCGCGGCCGGGAAGCTGGCCGTTGTCGGCGCGCGCTACGAGCTGACCTCGCAGCGCGTCCACACGGTCGCCTGACGCGCACTGCTGCCCGACCGACGTCGATTGCGCGTTCCACTCCGAGACCGCCGGGGCGTCTGCCGTCCGTCAGGCAGGCGCCGGGCGCACGTCACGCGTCCTCGGGTTTACGCGCGACCAGCAGACGGGCGCGCGGGCTGCCGTCCGCGAGGCACCCCAGCTCGGGCAACGGCCGCAGTTCCACGGTGAATCCCGCCCGGTCCAGGTCGACGAGCACTCCGGAGAGCGGGAAGGTGCGGTAGTACATCACGAACTGCGGTCGCCACACCGCGTTGCGCACCCGCATCGTCACGTCGAACCCCAGCAGCGCCCAGTACAGCCAGGAACGCGGCCCCGGGGGTGCGAGCACCGGGAACGAGAACACACCTCCGGGCCGGAGGGCGCCTTTGACCTCGGCGAAGAGCAACGGGCGCTCGCGCGGCAGGAAGTGGCCGAACGCGCCGAAGCTGACGGCCAGGTCGAAGGCCGGCGCGAAGGGCAGAGACCGCGCGTCCGCCCGCACCCAGGAGACGGCCGGCCCGTTCGCGTCGGCGGGTGTCGCGGCAGCCGCGGCGGCAAGCATGCCGGCACTGAAGTCGACGCCGGTGACGCGCTCCTCGCACAGCTGTCGCAGGACGCCGACGCCCGCCCCGGTGCCGCAGCAGATGTCGAGTCCGGCCGAGAAGGGACCGAGCGGCCGCAAGGCCTGCGTCACTGCGTCCAACACCCGGTCAGGAGTACGGAACGGCGTCCGGTCGAACTTGGGCGCGAGCAGGTCGTAGCCGCGCTCGATCGAGGAGAGCGCCTGCACGGCGAGTTCGCGGAGAGTGGGGCCCTGGGCGGTGAACATCGCGGCTCAGCGTAGCGGCTGAAGTGACGACAGGAACGTGTCGCCGTTCCCCGCACCTCGCCACAACCGCATTTCGTCGTATTGACGATAACGCTGAGGCGTCATATCGTCGAGGAGACGAAAAGAGGGGGACTGTCATGGCAGACATCACCGCACGGTTCGGTTGGCGCCATTTGCGCGCCGCGCCCACCGCCCATGTACGCCACCACAGGCGCGGGCGGCTCGTCCACGACGGTCCCGGCCTGAGCTTCCGGTTCCGCGCTCTGACCGCCGCGCTGTCCGAAGTGCCGGTCGACGACCGCGAGTTGGCGGTCGCCTTTCATGCCCGTACATCCGACTTCCAGGACGTCGCGGTCCAGGCAACGGTCACCTACCGGATCAGCGAACCGGCGACGGCCGCGGCGCGGCTGGACTTCTCCATCGACCCCGACACGGGGGCGTGGCGCGCGGCGCCGCTCGAGCAGATCGCCACCCTGCTCACGGAGACCGCGCAGCAGCACGCGCTCGACGTCCTCGCCCGTACCCCGCTGTCGGCCGCCCTCGCCGACGGTGTCGCGGCCGTCCGCGCGCGCATCACGGACGGGCTGGCCGCCGAGCCCCGGCTGCCCGCCACCGGCATCGAGGTGGTCGCGGTCCGGGTCGTCGCCATCCGCCCCGAGGCGGAGGTCGAACGCGCCCTGCGGACACCGGCGCGTGAGCAGATCCAGCAGGAGGCGGACCGCGCGACGTACGAGCGCAGGGCCGTCGCCGTGGAGCGTGAGCGTGCCATCGCCGAGAACGAACTCGCCAGCAAGATCGAACTCGCCAGGCGGGAAGAGCAGCTGGTCGAACAGAACGGCACCAACGCGCGCCGTCAGGCGGAGGAGAGCGCGGCAGCCGACGCCGTACGTGCCGAAGCGGAGGCGAAGCGCACGGTGCGTCTGGCGCGGGCCGAGGCGGAAGCCGCCAAGGAGGTCGGCGAGGCCCGGGCAGGAGCGCAGTCCGCCTGGCTGCGGGTGCACGGCGACGTGGACCCCGCAACTCTGCACGCACTCGCCGTCACCAGGTTCGCCGAGAACCTGCCGCGCATCGACAGCGTCACCCTCTCCCCCGACGTCCTGACCGGCCTCCTGGCCAGGCTGGGCGGGACAGGAGAGCAGAGCGTCCAGGGCCGGCAGGGCAAGCAGGGCCGGCAGGGCGGGACCGGCGGCGGAGCACGCTCGTGAGCCTGGCCCCACGTGCCGTTCTGGTCCACCGGGTCACCGAGTACGAGGAGTTGCTCGCCCGGCACGGGACTCACGGACAGGCCGACTTCTTCCTGTCGTCGCGGGGCCGGAGCATCGCGGAGGTGGCGCGGCGGCACCACAGGACGCTTGCCGCCCTGGCCGAGGTGTCGGCCGCCGTTCCGCTGCAGTGGCGGCAGGCCCGGGTCGAGCGCGGCGATCTGGACCGGTTCCTCTTCGGCCCCGAGGACGTGGTGGTCGTGGTGGGCCAGGACGGGCTGGTCGCCAACACCGCCAAGTACCTCTCGGGCCAGCCGGTGGTGGGCATCGACACGGAACCCGGCCGTAATCCGGGCGTCCTCGTGCGCCACCGGGTCGAGGACGCGGGGCGGCTGCTGCGCTCGGCCGTCCTGCCGGGCCGTACCGCGGACGAGCTCACCATGGTGGAGGCCGTCGCCGACGACACCCAGCGGCTGCCCGCGCTCAACGAGATCTATCTGGGGCGGCCCGGCCACCAGACGGCCCGCTACCGGCTGAGCACGGACTCGAAGGGGGCCGGAGCCGAGGCTCAGGCGTCCTCGGGCGTGCTGATCGGCACGGGCACCGGCGCGACGGGCTGGCTGCGGTCCCTGTGGCAGGAGCGGAGCAGCACCCTCGCCCTTCCCGCGCCCACCGATCCGCGGCTCGTGTGGTTCGTCCGGGAGGCCTGGCCTTCGCCGTCGACCGGCACGGCGCAGGTGTCGGGCTCCTTGACGCGGGGCCGGCGACTGCGGCTGACGGTGGAGTCGGACCGGCTGGTCGTCTTCGGCGACGGCATGGAGGGCGATGCGCTGAGCCTCACATGGGGCCAGTCCGTGTCCTTCGGCATCGCGGACACGGCGCTCCGGTTGCTGGATTGAGCCGCGCGCTTCGCATCACGGCCCCTGTTAATGGCCGGACATCGCTCTAGTCGCTCTCGTCGTTGGTTCCTACCATTTCGACCAACTCCCGGGCTCATGGCCTGGGAGCCCTCGGCGCGAGTATGTCATGTGCATGACGCTTCAACCATGCGGCGCTTCACCTGTATGACGCCACGGCCACGCCTCGACCACACGACAGCCGCGCCGGCGAACCAGAGCTCGGTCCAGCGCCTTTGGTCCGTGACGGCCTTCGCCCCGATGGCGACAGACCGCACCCCCCACCTGGTGGCGGGCACCCGTGTGCCCGAACCGCCCGGCACTGACAGCAATGGATAGGAGAACCCATGACCGGTGGACTGCTCGTGAGCGGCGCGGTGGCAGCGCTGTTCGCCTCCGCGCTCCCCGCCCAGCAGAGCCCGGCCGTCATCACCGACCCGCCGCCGGACAAAATCGTGATCGAGGTCGCGACGGTCAACGGCTCGGGATGCCCCGCCGGCACGGCCGCCGTCGCGGTCTCCTCGGACAACACGGCCTTCACGGTGACCTACAGCGACTACCTCGCCCAGGTCGGCGGCGACTCACCGTCCACGGCGTTCCGCAAGAACTGCCAGCTCAACCTGATCGTCCACGTCCCTCAGGGCTTCACCTACGCGATCGCGAGCGCCGACTACAGAGGCTACGCCTCACTGCAACCGGGTGCGAGCAGCACGGAGAAGGCGTCGTACTACTTCCAGGGATCGCCGAGCACCGCTTTCCGCAGCCACTCGTTCGAGGGCCCGTACGAGGACAACTGGCAGGCCACCGACCAGACCGACTGGGCGCAGCTGGTCTGGGCGCCCTGCGGTGTGCAGCGGAACTTCAACATCAACACCGAACTGCGCGTGAACGCGGGCACCTCGGACCCGGCCCAGACCAGCTTCATGACCATGGACTCCACCGACGGTGACATCAGCACGATCTACCACCTGGCGTGGAAGGAGTGCCCGCGCCGCTGACCTGGACGCTCCGGCCGGACCTCAGCACGGTTTCCCTGCATGGCAACCGCTACCAGGTCGACCCGGCAACTGGTCGGCCGGAGGGTCGAGCTGGTCTTCGATCCCTTCGACCTGACCTTCCTGCAGGTCCGCGTCGATGGGGCCGACGCCGGCACCGCGCTGCCGCCAGATCAGTCACAACAGCCATCCCAAGGCCAAGCCCGAGGTCCCGGCCGAACTGCCCATCACGATGTGATCGTCTTCCTGCAGGCCGCGGGCTGAGCGATCCGAACGAGCTGCTGGACAACCCGCGCCTGGCCGAGCAGCGCGGTGACCGCGCTGGATCCCGGGATGTCGGCTGTGGATGGGGGCGGGGGCTCTGGTCGAGGCGTGGCTCCGGAGCCTCCGCACATGGTCGCGTCAGGGGTGCACTTCACGCGTCCGTCAGCCAACCGTAGTTTGAACGATAAGATTACCTTTCGTGAAGGCGGCCGACCGGCGAGCGAGCTGTACCGGCTCATCCATGCGGCACGGCCAGCACGGGGTGAACCTGCAGGGTGGTGACGGTCTCCTGGAGGCGACCAGCATCCGGTGGGGTCACAGTCCGCCGCACTCCTCGAATTGGGCGATCAGGGCCGTGGTCCATGCGGCGTCGGGGCTGGTTGTTGCCTGGTGCCATGCGCAGCGTGGGTGCGGCGCCTATGCGCGCGGGTGCCGAATCCGGTGAACAGGCCGAACAGAGTGGCGGGCGTACGTGCCAGTGGACACGCCGATGGAAACAGGTCCTACCTGATCTTTTCGTAAGTTCGGTGGGTGTGGTGGGCGGATGGTCAGGCCGGTGTGGGCGAGGAAGGACCATGGCGGTTGGGGGTTGTTGTTGATGGTGTGGATTCTATTTTTTGTGGGGTAGGC
>NZ_JBEXRZ010000135.1:0-19858 GCF_040613325.1 Streptomyces sp. NPDC006283
GCCGACCCGACCACAGGCGACCTGAACATCCTCGAGCCGACCACCATCCGGGGCGGCGGCGCGCGAGGGACCATCATCGACGCAGGCGGCATCGACCGGGTCTTCCGCATGGGCGCCGACACGCAGCTGTCCGACCTCACCATCACCGGAGGAGACGCCGAGCAGCGGGAAGTGCCCCTCACCGACCCCGGCGGAGGCGGCATTGCCAACGGCAAGAACATGACGCTGCGCCGGGTGACGGTATCGGAGAACCGCGCCGGATACGGAGGAGGCATCTTCAACATCCCCGACTCCCACCTGACCCTGATCGACAGCACCGTCAGCCGCAACACCGGGGGCGAGGCCGGAGGCATCCGGTTCGACGACACCGGCACCGTGGTCAATTCGACGATCGCGGACAACCGCGTGACCGACGACTGGGACCGGCCGGGCAGCCTCTCCGGATACGGCGGCGGCATCGACATACGCGGCACCGGCCTGGTGGACATCCGCAACTCCACAATCACCGGCAACACCGCCACCGACGGCGGCGGCGGGATCAACATCGCCCCCGCCTACCTGGACAGCCTGCCCTGGCCAATCCCCGACATCGTCGACCTGCCGCTGGGTCACCTGGCCCTGCGGAACACCATCATCGCTGAGAACACCGTCGGCCAGGCCGTCGGCAACTGTAAGAAGGCCTTCGCCACCATCGAGTCACGGGGCAACAACCTCGACAGCGGAAACAGCTGCAACCTCACGGCCGGAGGCGATCTCCCTCACCGTGATCCCCGCCTAGCGCCCCTCGGCGACAACGGCGGGCCGACGGACACCGTGGCACTGCTGCCCGGTAGTCCCGCCCTCGACGCCGCCCTTGACTGCCCCTCCGCCGACCAGCGCGGCGTACCGCGGCCTCAAGGCCCGGCGTGTGACATCGGAGCCTTCGAATACCAGCACTGACTCCCGCGCTGCCCCTTTTCCCCACCCCTCAAGGACTCCACGAACGCGTGGAGTCCTTGAGGCTTGCTGAGCGCCACCGCCGCGGCCATCGTCATCCGGCTCCGCTCGTGATCGACCGGACAGGGCCCAGCAAGCCATGGGCCTGTAGCAGAGGCGGATTGAGCGCCAGCTCCGGTCGAGGCGCTGGTCGGCCCCGTCCACGGCGACGCCGGTGATGATGTTCCCGCCGACCGTTGGCCATGGCTGCGAAGTCCTTGGCGACTTCGCGGTTGTCCTTGCTCTCCATCGACGCGACGTACCAGCGCAGCTACCGGTCTCGCTGTCGTTCGTCGTCTCCGCTCCGCGCCGGACCGCGCCCGGTGCGCTCCTGAACCCGAAACACTGGCGTCCCGTCGTGGTCGGCGTTTCCTTTCCCTTGCCTTAAGGGTTTCCTAACGCGAGTTCACCGCCTTGACGCCGAACTTTGGTCCAGGCCAGTGTGCCTTGCGTGTCCATGGCGAAACTCTGTGCCGAGGCAGCAGCCCCGTGGCCACGGCCGAGTTGTGCCCGCCCTGGAGACTGTGGTCCGTCCCAGCCGTCCGGCGCCGCGCCGTCGGGTCCCCGTATCAGGATCGATCGCTTCGCGGAGGCGTTGATGACTAACACGCGTCATGGAACCGACGGCACTGAAGTGCGAACCCGCGGGAGACATATCAGGCGCCGAAGGCTCTCGGTGACTGTCGTGTCGACCCTCCTGGCCTTCGTGCTCGGTGCTGTCACGCTTCCTTCGCTGCTGTCCAATGACGCCGATGCGGCCGGCGCCCAACCCTCCGCAGCGGCCACGGCCAAGGGCGCCTTCAATCACCCCGGAGTGCTGGTCAGCAAGGCGCAGCTGGACTTCGTGAGGGGGAAGGTAAAGGCCGGAGCGGAGCCGTGGAAGTCCGCGTACAACGCGATGCTCAAGAGCAAGTACGCCTCGTTGTCCTGGACCGCGAGGCCGCGGGCCACAGTGGAGTGCGGCTCCGGGTCCAACCCCAATCACGGATGCTCCGACGAGCGCGAGGATGCTCTCGCGGCCTACACCCACGCCCTGCTCTGGAACCTCACCAGGGACAGCCGTCATGCCAGTGTTTCCATCAAGATCATGGACGCCTGGTCCGCTGTGGTCAAGGAGCACACGAACCACAACGCGCCCCTGCAGGCCGGCTGGTCCGGTGCCTCCTTCGCCCGCGCCGGCGAACTGATGAAGCACACGTACACAGGCTGGTCGGGCGCGCGGCAGACCCGCTTCGCCCGCATGCTGCGCACCGTGTACCTGCCCATGGTCATCAAGGGACGGCCGAATTCCAACGGCAACTGGGAACTGATCATGATGGACGCCGCCACCGGGATCTCGGTCTTCCTCGACGACCGGGCGTCCTTCGACAAGGCGGTCGCCATCTGGCGCAAGCGGGTGCCCGCCTATATCTATCTCAAGAGCGACGGGGCGCTGCCGAAGACTGCGGCAGGCAGCAGCAAGGACACGCGAGAAGAGCTGATCGACTACTGGCAGGGTCAGTCCACGTTCGTGAACGGCCTGGCACAGGAGACCTGCCGCGACTTCGGCCATACTGGCTGGGGCTTCGCCGCCGCCGCGCATGTCGCGGAGACCGCTCGTATCCAGGGCCTTGACCTCTACTCCCAGGTAGAGAGCCGGATAACCAAGGCGCTGGAGTTCCACGCAGCCTACGAACTCGGCGCACAGGTGCCGTCCTGGCTGTGCGGGGGCTCAGTCAACCGTGGCATCGGCTCCGTCCTGGAGGTCGCCTACAACCACTATGCCGGCCGGGAGGGAATCAGCCTTCCCGCGACCAAGAAGCTGATCCAGACCAAGCAACGCCCCAGCGATGCGAACTACTTCCTCGCCTGGGAGACGCTGACGCACGCCGGCAACCCCAAGTGATCGGTCCGCCTCGCCTCACACGGCGGCGTGCCTGCGGCCGGCTCGCGACCCGGACGACGAGCCGTAACCCGCCAGCCCCGGTGGCGCAAACTGCAGGGCCACACAGGAGGCGTGGCTGGGACGGTGACCGGATCTCCTGGTGTGCCGGCGGCGTGCCAATCTCGCCGCGCCGCTCCGCGATCCGCGCCCTTGATGCAGGCAACGTGGACGGCGTGCCGCTGCGGCCCATCGGTGTGGACCAGTTGCACGGAGCGGGCAGACGGATGTACGACGTGGCCGTGCGAGATGGTCAGAGCAAGCTCGCGGAAGGAATCAGGCCCCGGACCGACCGCGGTCCGGGGCCTGTCGCTGTTCGTTCGGCGGGTCAGCCGGCCGTCCCGCCGCCGCCGGTGGCGACGCCGCCGCTCGGCTTGGGCGCGGAGAAGGGCAGCGCATCCGGTTGGCACGTCGTTCCGGCCGGCGGCAGGGTGCCATCGATGAGGTAACGGCTCTCGTGGGCCTGGACGCAGCTGCTGGGGTTGATCAGCGCGGTGTGCCCGTACCCGTTGTGGGTGAGCAGGCGGGCGTCGGCCAGTTCCTTGGCCATGGCCTGCGCGTTCGAGTAGGGAGTGGAGGGGTCGTAGACGGTGCCGACCACCAGGACGGGGTGGGCCGTCGGCTTGTTCCACGGGCCGCGGTAGCGGTCGGTGGCGACCGGCCAGGTGGCGCACCCTACGGTGGACCAGGTCCAGAAGCGCCCGGCGTCGCCCGCGCGTGCGGCGCTTGCCTCCTCCATGGCGCGGTACGCACCGGGGTCACGCGGATTGGGGCTGTCGCCGCAGAACACCGCAGCGCCCTGTTCCTCACCCAGGTACGGATTCGGATGCGGGACCGCGGGCGCGGGCGGGAGCGGGGACCGCTCCGCGACGCGCCCCTGCCACAGGGTCTGCAGCCTGCCGGCCAGGTTTGCCCACCCGGGGCGGACGACGTAGAGGCTGCTCACCACGTCGGCGACCGTGCCGGCATACGTCCACTCGCCCACGGGCTGCTTCCGGAGCCGCTGCATCAGCTGGTCGAACTTGTCCGCGGTCGCCTTCGGGCTGCCGGCGGAGAACGCGCAGCGGTCGGGGGTCGCGGACCCGCACAGGGCGAGGAACTGCTTCACTGTTGCTGCCGCGGCGCGGTCCGAGCCCATGCGCAGGGCGGTCGTGAGCCGGGGGTCGGCGTCGGACGCGTGGTTCGTCCACGCCCGCGGGTCGATGTTGCTGTCGAGGACCATGGCGCGGACCTTGTCCGGGAACATGTTGGCGTAGGTGGCGCCCAGGATCGTCCCGTAGGAGATCCCCTGGTAGGTGAGTTGCGGCTCGCCCACCGCCTGACGGAGCCGGTCGAGGTCGCGAGCGGTGTCGGCGGTCGACACATGGCGCAGGAGCTCGGGGTCACGCTGCTCACAGCGCCGGGTCAAATCCTTGTACGCGGCGATGTAGGCCGTCCGCTCCTTCTCGCCCACGGGGAAGCCGGCCGCTTTGGCCGCGGTCCACTCGGCGGCTTCCTCCCTACTCGCGAAGCAGTTCACCGCGGTGCTGCTGCCGATCCCGCGGGGATCCCAGCTGACGATGTCGAAGCGCTCCCGCACCTCGCGGGGGAAGGATTCGTAGTTCTGTGGCATCTGTACCGTCCCGGGCCCACCGGGGCCGCCCGGGTTGAAGAAGAGGGTGCCGATGCGCGGGGCGGGGCCGCTCGCCTTCCGTTTGACGACTGCCAGCTCGATGGTGCGCCCACCTGGGTTGCCGTAGTCCAGGGGCACCTTCGCGGTCGCACAGTCGAACTCACTGCCTTGGACGCAGGGCTTCCAGTCCAGCTGCGGGGCGGCCACCGAAGGTGCGGGCGTACCGTCGGCGTCGACGAGGCCCCGGCCGGTCGGTGCCGTCGTCAGTGCCGTCGAGCAGGCCATCACGGCGGCGATGACAGCGACACGGCGTCGGCGGCTCGCTACGGGCCCGGATATGTGCATGCCTTGTCCCTTCATGGCTGAGCGCCCGACTCCACCCATGCGATGGACGTCGGCACGCATCCGGGTCAACGACATCGCGGCCCGGCGACGCGCGCGAGCCGACCGCGGCCGAAGGCGTGACCACGTGGTGTCCGGGCGAAGAGGAAGGCGGTGTGCCGGAGAAGGCGGGCGCCGACTGCGGCGCCCGCCCGTATGGGCCCTACGAGGCTCAGTTCTTGCCGAGGAGCTTGTTCATCCGGGCGATCTCGGCGCTCTGGGAGGTGACGATCGCGTCGGCCATCACCTTGGCGGGCTGGTGGGAACCGTCCCGCTGCTCCGTCCTCGCCATCTGGACCGCACCCTCGTGGTGCTTGATCATCATCTCCATGAAGGCGGTGTCGAACGCCGTGCCCGAGGAGTTCTCCAGCTTCTCCATCTCCCCGGCGGTGGTCATGCCGCCGGCATCGCCGTGGGTGGAGTGGTCCATGGTGCCCTCCGCCGGTACCTCCTCACCCCAGGAGGCCAGCCACCCCGACAGCGTCTTGATCTCCGGGGCCTGAGCCTTCTTGATCTCCTCGGCGAGCTTCTTCACCTCGGCCGACTCCGCCCGGGGCGTTGCCAGGTCCGCCATCGCCACAGCCTGCCGGTGGTGGGGGATCATCCCTTTGGCGAACGTGACGTCGGCCGCGTTGTGCTGCCCGTGGGCAGCCGGTGCGGAGGCCGACGGGGTCTTCGGGGTGTGCCGTCCGTCGTGTCCGGGAGAGTCGTCGTCGGTGCCTGCGCCGCAGGCGGCCAGCACCAGGGCAGCCGCCCCGCCGGCGGCAACGGCGGCGGCACGGCGGATCGTCGAACGCTTGCTGTTCATGTGGTGCAACTCCTTTGCACGCAGCCCTCAAGGGGCCTGCGTGAATACGGGAAGAGAGCGTGGCGAAGCGTCGGCACCACTGCCCGGGACGGGGCCAAGGAGGTGCCGTGCGGGCCGCGCCCTATATCCGTAGGAGTTGCAGCTCGGACAGGGCCGGCGGCGCCCGCGTACGCCCAGCCGACTCCTGGGCGCCGCCGACCAGTTCGACAGCAGCGGGGGCATCGGCGAACGCCGGGCTCGGCGCGGGCGGGGTGTACGGGGATCCGACTCCGGTCGCGGCGCAGGTCCCATCGGCATGATCGAGATGGTCCGCTCCGCCGGCAGAGTGCGAGCAATCTCCCATGGCGACAGAGACACCCTGCGCGTGGGCCACCGCCATGGCGTGATCGGCACCCGCCTGCATCGCCGGGGCCGGGCCGGGCCCCAGGGCGTGCATGCCCAGCACGCCGGCCAGCACAGCCAGCACCAGCAGCACGAAGCCGCGCCCGGCAGGGCGGCGGTTCGTCGGCGGCGTGGCGAAGGTCACGGGCTCATCGTACGGGCGGGACGTTGTGCTGACGGGCGTGGCGGCGAGCCAGGCCACCGATGCGGCGTGGAGCGCCGTAAGGGTCCGGCGTCGCGGCTACGGATGCTGCGGCAACCGGTCGAGGCGTTCGCGGTGGGCCGGTGTCAGCCGGAGGCGTTCGGCGGCGACGTTCTCCTCGAGATGGTCGATACGGGCGGTGCCCGGGATCGGGAGGATGACCGGGGAGTGATCGAGGAGCCACGCGAGCGAGACCTGCGCCGGGGCGGCGCCGAGTTCGGCCGCCACCGCGGCGATCTCGGCCGTCGCCCCGGACGCCGCTCCGGCGACCGGCCGCCAGGGCAGGAACGCGATGTCCGCCGCCTCGCACGCCGCGAGCACGGGCTCGTGCTCGCGGTCGACCAGGCTGTACCGGTTCTGCACGCTCACGACGTCGATGATCTGCCGTGCCTCGTCGAGTTCGGCGACGGTGACCTCGGACAGCCCGATGCGCCCGATCTTGCCCTCCGACTGCAGCTCCCGCAGTGCGCCGAGCTGGTCGGTGAGGGGCACCTCCGGGTCGATGCGGTGCAGTTGGAGCAGTTCGAGCCGGTCGACACGGAGCCGGCGCAGGGCGTGCTCGACCTGGAGACGCAGGACGTCGGGGCGCCCGTCGAGCCTCCACTCGGACGAGGGCCCCGAGCGAGCGACGCCGACCTTGGTGGTGATGAGCAACCCGTCCGCATACGGGTACAGAGCCTCGGCGAGGAGCTCCTCGTTCGCTCCTCCGCCGTACAAATGGGCGGTGTCGATCAGCGTGACACCCAGTTCCACTGCCCGTCGGGCGACCGCGAGGGAGGCTTCGCGGGCAGGGCCCGGCTCCGTCGGCAATCGCATGGCTCCGAAGCCGAGCCGTCGTACGGTCAGGTCCCCGCCGATGTGGAACACGTTCGATGCCATCGCTGTTTCCGCCCCTTCGCTCAAGCGGCGACGCTAACAGCGGAGTTGGCCCTCGCATCGGCATTTTCGGGGCCCGGGCCCCGGACCTCCTACCGCCCGGCCAGGGACTTGTGGAAGAACGTCGTCGGCCGCAGCGTGCCCGAGGGGTCCGCGGCGTAGTCGGGGACCGTGCCCAGGGGGCTCCAGCCTGCTGTGCGGTAGAGGTGCTCGGCGGCGCTGCCGGTCTGGGTGTCCAGCATGAGCAGCGTGCGGCCCGAGGCGTGGGCGAACTGCTCGGCCGTGGTGAGGAGCCGGCGGGCGATGCCGCGGCCGCGGGCGACGCGGTGGACCAGGAGCTTGGCGATCTCGGCGCGGTGCCGGCCGTTGGGTGACGTCTCGGATCTGAGCTGGACGGTGCCTATGAGCCGGTCGCCGTCGTGGGCGGCCCACAGCGCGACGCGGCCTTCGTCGAGATCGGAGTCGAGCGAGGCCCACCAGGCTGCGGCCTGTTCGGCGGTGAGGGAGGCGGTGAAACCGACGGACGCGTTGTCGTCCACGGCGTCGAGAAGGAGCGCGGTGAGGCCGGGCGCGTAGGTGGGCAAGTCGGCCGGCGTGAGTCGGGTGATCGTGAGGGCGTCGGTCATCACAGCTCCCTGTGCACCTTCGAGTTGGAGGCCTGGGCCCGGGGGCGGACGACCAGGAGGTCGATGTTCACGTGCGACGGGCGGGTGACGGCCCAGGTGACGGTGTCGGCCACGTCGTCGGCGGTGAGCGGTTCCGCCACGCCTGCGTAGACCTTGGCGGCCTTGTCGGTGTCGCCGCGGAAGCGGGTGGTGGCGAACTCCTCGGTCTTCACCATGCCGGGCGCGATCTCGATCACGCGGACCGGGGTGCCGACGATCTCCAGGCGGAGGGTTTCCGCGAGAACGTGTTCGCCGTGTTTGGCGGCCACGTAGCCGCCGCCGCCTTCGTAGGTGGTGAAGCCGGCGGTGGAGGAGAGGACCACGACGGTGCCGTCTCCGCCGGCGGTGAGGGCGGGGAGCAGCGCCTGGGTGAGGTTGAGCGTGCCGATGACGTTGACCTCGAACATGCGGCGCCAGTCGGCGGGGTCGCCGGTGGCGACCGGGTCGGCGCCGAGGGCGCCGCCGGCGTTGTTCACGAGGACGTCGCAGCGGTCGAGGCTCGCGGCGAACGAGTCGACGGCCGGCCGGTCGGTGACGTCGAGGGCGTATGCCGTGGCCTGGTGACCGGCGGAGGTGAGCTCGGCCGCGAGTGCCTCGATGCGGTCCTTGCGGCGGGCGGTGAGGACGACGTGGTAGCCGGCGGCGGCCAGTTGGCGTCCGGTGGCTGCGCCGATGCCGCTGCTGGCTCCGGTGACGACGGCGACGGGGGTCCCGGCGGTGGTCATGTACTGGCTCCTCGCGCGTGTGATCGATGTTGATCTACGTGTGATCAGAATAGTTCGGCCGGGCGCGCCGGAGGCGGACGGTCAATCACTCACAAATCGGGGCGATAGGTATCTTCTGGCTATGAGTGCGATGCGCAAGGCGCTGCCGGCCGCGGCAGCGGCGGTATGGCTGGTGGTCGGCTCGGGGGCGGCCAACGCGGGCGTCCCCGGGGACATGATCGCGCCCGAGTCCGACGTGGCCCATCACGGTCATGTCCTGCTGAGCGGGGACCGGATCGAGCTCGCCGTGACATCCAGGAACCACGGCCCCTCAGACCTGCCGGACGCGACCGTGCGACTAACCCTGTCGGTGCCGCCGGCCGGTGTGCCGCGCCTGCCGCCCGGCTGCCTGCGGACGGGGGAGCGCGAAGTGCTCTGCGCGACGGGGCCGCTGCGTGCGGACGGGCCTGGCCGGCGCCTTCACCTGGAGCTGTGGACGGTGGGCGGCCCGCACGAGGTCGTCGTGCGGATCGGCACCGCCTGGAACGGCGGCGCGAGCGACCGGAACCCGTACAACAACGAGCACCGGGTGCTGGCGCCGGCCACTGGGGACCCGTACGTCTTCTGACGTGGCGGCGGTGTTCGCGGGACGGGCCGGGCACCGTGGTGCCGAGCGCGCCCCCATGGGATCTTCCCGGATCAGCGGGCCCCTGGCCATGTGCCCGGGCGCCGCGGGGGTGCCCTGCCGGGCGGCCCTCATCGCCTCACAGATACCCGGCAGGGCGACGGCGCGGTATGTGCTGCGGCTCCCGTCTGCCGTGGACATGGCGCGCGAGGAGGCCGTCGGCCGGCTCGCGGGCGCCGCGGCCGCCGTGGGCGCAGCGCCGTCCGACCGGCGAGAAGTCCGGACTACGCGCCGGTCGTGCGGAGGGCGTCGCTGACGATGGCCTCGAGGCGGGCGTGGTGGGCGCCGCGCCAGTAGACGCGGCCGCAGGCCGTGCACTGCGCGAAGACGTCGTACGAGCGCTGCGTGCCCTGCTGCAGCTGTTCCTGGACGGAGTCCTTGTCGGCCTCTTTCAGCGGGCCGTTGCAGGCGGTGCAGCGGGTCCAGGGCGCGAGCGTGGGGGCGAACCGTTCCAGCACGTCGCGCAGTTGGTCGTCGGGGCGGTCGCTGTAGATGTACGCACCGGCCCAGAGCTCGCGGCGCCGCAGCAGCCCGCGGTCGCGCGAGAGCATGACCCGCTGCTCCTTCGCGGAGAGGGTGGCGAGCGCCGGGTCGCCGATGTCCTCGTTCTCGTACGCCGCGTCGACGCCGAGCAGGCGCAGCCGCCGGGCGAGCGTGCCGAGGTGGACGTCGAGGAGAAAACGGAGCGGGGCACCGGGGACCTGCTGCGGGCGGTCGACGCCGCGCACCTCGACGTCCTCGCCGTGGGCCGGGATGTGCGAGACCGTGACCTGACGGCCGTCGACGAGCAGTCGCCCCGCCTCGGTGAGCGGGACGCCCAGCGACTCCACGACATGGCCGAGTGTCGACGAGCCGTCGGTGGCCAGGGAGGTACGGCCCTGGCGGTAGTCCGGCGGGACGAAAAGTCGCAGCTCGGGGGCGACGTCGATGGTGATCTGCGGTCCGTTCACAGCGTCAGCATGTCATCGGACGGAGCGGCTCTGCCAGGACTTTCCGCGCAGCCGGGCCGCTTGCGTCGGTCGCTTGCGTCGGGTCGCTTGGGCGCGGCTGCCCGGTGGTGCAGCGCCCCGCTCGGCCGCCACCGGGTGCTCACCCCTCCATCGGGCCCAGGTCGAGGCACCAGTCGTTGGAGCGCAGCAGATTGCCCGGCGGATACTCGAAGTCGCACTCGCCGACGAGCGAGAAACCGGCCTTCCTGCACACCGCGTTCGACGGGCCGTTGGAGACGGAAGGGAAGGCGTGCAGGAAACGGTGCCTGCGCTCGGCCCTCGCCGCCTCGACCACCGCCAGCGTTCCCGCCGTCGCGATCCCGCGGCCCTGGAACCCGGGCAGGACGCTCCACCCCGTCTCGTACACCTGCTCGTCCTCCCAGGTCTGCTCCCAGAAGCCGACCGTCCCCGCGGGCTCGCCGCCGCCCCGTTCGCCGGTGTCGAGGACGATGCGGAACATCCGGCCCCGCCCGGTGCGGTCGGAGCTCAGGTCGACGTACCGCCGGTGGCGGGTGAGCAGCTGGTCTTCCGTCTCAGGGCCTCCGAGGTGGTCCATCAGCTCCGGCGCGTTCGCTGCGCGCAGCAGGTCGAGGTCGCTCTCCGACCAGGGCTCGATCCGTACCGCCGATGCTTTGCCGTCCATGTTCCGCACTGTAGGGCGCGGGTACGACAGCGGACACCGGACACCGGACAGACAGCGGGTGCCGGACGCGGGTGCCGTTCGACCGGCAGGGGCTGCTACCGGTCCGTCCTGGCGTACGCCGCCGGAGGCACGCCCACCGTCGCCGTGAAGTCCCGCACGAGGTGCGCCTGGTCGCTGTACCCCAGCTCAGCGGCGAGGCGGGCCCAGTCGACTCCGTCCGCCGGGCCGCTCCCGCCCTCCTCCGCGCGCTCCAGAGCCTCGTGGATGCGGTAGCGCAGGATGACCCACTTGGGGCCCACGCCCACGTATGTGGCGAAGAGGCGCTGGAGTGTGCGGGCCGACAGGCCTTCGGCGTCGGCCAGTTCCGCGACGCGCCTGAGGGAGCGGTCGGTGCGGACCCGGTCGACGAGGTGCATGGCGCGCATCGCCTGCGGGTCCGGCTGCGGATCCAGGGCGAGCAGGAAGGCGTCGAGTGCTGCCACCCTGGCGTCCTCGTCGTCGGGCCCGACGACGCTCTGCACGGCGGTGTCCACGGCCGTGCCGTCCGAGTCGGGCAGCAGTACGTCGCCGACCGGCAGCCGCCGCCCCGTCCACTCGGAAACCGGTCGGTTCGGTGCGAACGGCCGGAAGCCGCCCGGCCGGAACTGCACCCCGCAAACGCGCCCGCGGCCGGCGAGCTTCTGCGTGAACATCTCCAGGCCGATGCCCGCGACCTCGGCCCAGGCGGGCTCGTCGCCGTACTGCTGGAAGACGGCGTTCACCGACGGATGGGGCACCACATGGGACGCGTACGGCTCGGTCAGGTCCCAGTCGATGAGCCAGTAGTGCTCGAGATACGGACGCAGGGCGGGAGCGGGCTCGCGGCGGCGGAAGCGGACGCGGGCGAAGAGCTCGCGGGCCTCCACGATCCCCCGGGTGTCACGTCGCGGACCGGTCATGTCTTCGATACTAGGATCTTCGCCACTGGGATCTTTCGCCCGGATCAGGCCGGATCAGGCCGGATCGGTGTGCGTGCCAGGGCCCGCCGGCCCGGCATGATCGAACGGCAGGGGCCCTGAAGCCGGGCCCGTGACGCGTTTCTTCAATACGGCCACCGGCCGGGTTTCCTACGGTGCGCGCATGACAAAAACCATCAGTGACCTGCTCGAAGCGGCTGCGGAAAGGTCTGTCCCGGTGGTGCGGGGCATCACGGACGAGCGGCTCGCCGACCCGACACCGTGTGCCGAGTACGACGTGCGCGCCCTGGCCGACCACCTCTTCCAGGTGGTGGTCAACTTCCAGGCGCTGGCGGCGAAGCAGGACGCCGACTTCGGCGTCGCACCGGACTACGTGGGCCGTGGCGACTGGCGGGCCGCCTTCGCGGACGAGACGGCCGCGCTCGTCCGGGCATGGGCGGCACCCGGCGCCGAGGAGGGCACCTCCGGCGCCATGGGGCTGCCGGCGGCGACCGTGGGAGGGATGGTCCTGGGCGATCTCACCGTCCACGCGTGGGACCTGGCCCGCGCCACCGGTCAGGAGTACTCGCCCGATCCGGTCGTCGTCGGTGAAGTGCTCGCGTCCTTCCGCGCGATTGCGCCCATGGGCCGCAAAATGGGTGCATTCGGCGCGGAGTTCGAGCTGTCGGAGGGCGGAGCCGGTGCCTCGGACCTCGACCGTCTGCTGGCCCTGACCGGCCGCGACCCCGGGTGGCAGCGGCCGTAGCGGCAGCGCCTCGGCGGCCGGGTCCGAGCGGCCCGCCGTCGCGTCCGCCGTGGCGGCACGGCCCGGAGCGACACCCCTGGAGCTCACCTCCGTACATCGTCACGACACATCTGGTTAAGCTCGCCGTTCACCGACGGCGAGTGGCAGATGGAGATGCGGACGTGACCCGAGCGCGTGTGGGTGTGGCGGTACTGACGATGGGCACACGCCCCACCGAACTGCGGGCGCTGCTCGACTCCGTGGCCGCGCAGGACCATCCCGCGACGCGCGTGGTCGTCGTCTCCAACGGCGCGCCCCTGCCCGAACTGCCGGCCGGTGTCACGGGGATCGAGCTCGCCGAGAACCTGGGCGTCTCCGGTGGGCGCAACGTGGCCATGGATCGACTGCGGGAGTTCGGGGACGTCGACGTGCTCGTCGATCTGGACGACGACGGACTGCTCATCGCGTCCGACGTGTTCAGCCGCATCGCCGACATGTACGACGCCGATCCCGCGCTCGGCATCGTCAGCTTCCGCATCGCCGACGAGACCGGCTTCACACAGCGTCGGCATGTGCCCCGTATCGGCAGGTCCGACCCGATGCGCGGAGGTCAGGTGACGACGTTCCTCGGCGGAGGGCACGCCCTGTCGATGCGGATGCTGGAGCGGGTGGGCGGCTGGCCGGAGGACTTCTTCTTCACGCACGAGGAGACGGACCTCGCCTGGCGGGCCCTCGACGACGGCTGGAAGATCCTCTACGCGCCGGAGCTGGTGCTCCAGCACCCCCGTACGCCTCCGACCCGGCACGGCGTCTACTACCGGATGACGGCTCGCAACCGCGTCTGGCTGGCGAAGCGGAACCTGCCCGCGGTCCTTGTGCCGGTCTACCTCGGCGCCTGGACAGCCCTCACGCTCGCCCGCACGCGGTCGGCGCCGGGGCTGCGGGCGTGGTGCGCCGGGTTCGCGGAGGGTGTTCGCAAGCCGTGCGGTGAGCGGCGGCCGATGCGGTGGAGCACGGTCTGGCTCATGGCGCGTCTGGGCCGCCCGCCCGTGGTCTGAGCGCCGGTGGTCCGCCCGCCCGTGGTCTGAGCGCCGGTGGTCCGCCCGCCCGTGGTCCGAGCGCCGGCGGTGGTTGAGCGCCCGGCGGTCCGAGCGTTCCCGGCGCCGGGCTGCCGGAGATCCGCTGGTCGAAGCGGCTGGGTCAGGGCCAGACGAGACAGTACGGCTGGTGCCCCGCCTCGTGCAGACGGTGGCTGAAATCCTGCCATTCGTGGAGCAGTTGGTACACGTTGAACGCGTCCCGCGGCCCCCCGCGGTCCGGGACCGTCGACCATATGAAGGCCGCCGCGCCCACCGACTCCTCGCCGATGCCCCGCAGCGGGTCGACCACGGTCATCGGCAGCTTCACCACCGCGTAGTCCGGGTGCAGCACCACCAGCTCCAGCGGCGGAACCTTGTTCAGCGGCATGCCCTGGATGCCGGTGAGCACCATCGCGGCTATGGTCTCCGGCTTGATCTTGGTGAACATCCCGCCCATGCCGAGCTCGTCGCCCCCGAGCTCCTCGGGGCGCATGGAGATCGGCACCCGCGCGGCAGTGGCTCCGTCGGGCGCGCCGAAATACTTGTAGGTCACCCCCACTCGGCCGCTCCTGCCTCCCGCGGGCTCATCCGCTTCGCCTCGCCGGTGCTTTCCACGCCGAGCAGGCTCAGGACCCAGGTCGTCGGTCCCCTCGCCCAGTCCGCCACCGCGATGCATATCTCCACCCGACCACTCGCAGCCCCCGCCGCGCAACCCGATCATCGTGACAGTGACCTCCCCCACGAACGTCCGGTGAAACACCTGTCCGCAGATACGTCGGAGCCTCTGAGACCATGGATTCCGTGAGCTTTCCCTATGACGCCCCAGTTTCGCAGACGCTTTTCGACCGCGCGTCCCTCGTGACGCCCGGCGGCGTGAACTCTCCCGTCCGTGCATTCCGCGCCGTGGGCGGTACGCCCCGGTTCATGGTGTCCGGTACCGGTCCGTACCTCACCGATGCCGACGGGCGCGAGTATGTCGACCTCGTGTGCTCGTGGGGACCGATGATCCTCGGGCACTCCCATCCGGCCGTGCTGGAGGCGGTGCAGGCGGCCGTCTCGCGCGGCACTTCGTTCGGCACACCCGGTGAGGGGGAGGTCGCCCTCGCCGAGGAGATCGTGGCCCGTGTCGAGCCCGTCGAGCAGGTTCGGCTGGTTTCCAGCGGTACGGAAGCGACGATGTCCGCGATCCGGCTGGCCCGCGGCTTCACCGGCCGCCCGAAGGTCATCAAGTTCGCCGGCTGCTACCACGGCCACGTGGACGCGCTGCTGGCCGCGGCCGGGTCGGGTGTGGCCACGTTCGGTCTTCCCGACACGCCCGGTGTCACGGGCGCCCAGGCCGGGGACACGATCGTGCTGCCCTACAACGACCTCGAGGCGGTCCACGCCGCATTCCATGCCAACGCCGGTCAGATCGCCTGCGTGATCACCGAGGCGTCGCCCGGAAACATGGGTGTCGTCCCGCCGCGGCCCGGTTTCAACGAGGGCCTCAAGGCCGCCTGCGCCCAGAACGGTGCGCTGTACATCTCCGACGAGGTGATGACCGGTTTCCGCACCTCGAAGGCGGGCTGGTACGGCGTCGACGGTGTCGCGCCCGACCTGATGACCTTCGGCAAGGTGATGGGCGGCGGCTTCCCGGCGGCGGCGTTCGGCGGCCGCAGGGACGTCATGGCGCACCTCGCGCCGGCCGGTCCCGTCTACCAGGCGGGCACGCTGTCCGGAAACCCCGTCGCCACCGCCGCGGGCCTCGCCCAGCTGCGGCTCCTCGACGACGCCGCGTACGAGAAGGTGAACGCTGTCTCGAGCGAGATCCAGGCGCTGGTGACCGAGGCGCTCTCCAAGGAGGGCGTCGCGCACCGGCTGCAGACGGCGAGCAACATGTTCTCGGTCTTCTTCACGGCGACCGAGGTCCGGGACTACGAGGACGCGAAGAAGCAGGAGGCGTTCCGCTTCAACGCGTTCTTCCACTCGATGCTGTCCCAGGGCGTCTACCTGCCGCCGTCGGCGTTCGAGTCGTGGTTCGTCTCGACGGCGCACGACGAGCGCGCCGTGGAGCGGATCGCCGCCGCCCTGCCCGCCGCCGCCCGTGCCGCCGCCGAGGCCACCGCATGAGCGCCGAGCGCAACGCCCTTGAGGAAGCCGTGCAGCGGGCGGCCGAGCAGGACGCCGACGTCGAGCGCGACGCCGGCGAGATCACCGTCGTGCACCTGATGCGCCACGGCGAGGTGCACAACCCGGACGGTGTCCTGTACGGCCGCCGCAGCGGCTACCACCTCTCCGAGCTCGGACGGCAGATGGCCGACCGGGTGGCCGAGCATCTCTCGGGCCGCGACATCACGCACGTCGTCGCGTCCCCGCTGGAGCGTGCGCAGGAGACGGCCACGCCCATTTCCAAGGCGCACGGCCTGACCCTCGACACGGACGAGCGGCTGATCGAGGCGGGCAACGTCTTCGAGGGCAAGGCGTTCGGCGTCGGCGACGGTGCGCTGCGCAAGCCGGGCAACTGGAAGCATCTGACCAACCCGTTCCGCCCGTCGTGGGGCGAGCCGTACGTGGAGCAGGTCGTGCGGATGACGGCGGCGCTGGAGGCGGCTCGGGACGCGGCCCGCGGACACGAGGCGGTCTGCGTCAGCCATCAGCTGCCGATCTGGACCGTGCGCAGTTTCGTGGAGAAGCGCCGGCTGTGGCACGACCCGCGCCGTCGGCAGTGCACGCTCGCCTCGCTGACCACGTTCACATTCCAGGGCGACAGGATCGTCTCCGTGGGTTACACGGAACCGGCCCGGGACCTTGTCCCGCCGCATCTTCTCGCGGGTGCCAGGCCGGTGAAGGGCAAGAGCAAGGCATTCGGCGCATAACCGCTCCGTGATCGTCGGGTGGACTGTCACCGGCGTTCAAGAAAAATAAGCAGAAGTCCCCGGAACCCTCGTGTTCCGCAGCGCATCTCACCCTGTGCCGGTTTGTTGGGCCGGTTGAACAACGGCTCTCCGGACCAAGAGGGCGCGGAATGGGGGACGATATGCGGGGCATCAGCCGAAGGGGCCTGCTCGGGGCGGGACTTGGAGCCGCAGCGGCAATGGGGGTGGCGGGCTGCGGCTCCAGCGACTCGGGGAGAAACGGACATAACGACTCCGTGGGGGGTGGCGACCCGGGCCAGGACGGCGGCAGGCCCTCCCCTTCCAAGACCCCCGGCCGCCCGATCGGTGACGGCTCCACCGTCGATACGGGAAAGCAGCCGCACCAGCCGGCGCGTCCCGTCCCGCTCGAGCCCGGTCAGACGCCTCCGCAGTTCGTGGTCTTCTCCTGGGACGGGGCGGGCGAAGTCGGCAACGGACTCTTCCCGCGCTTCCTCGAACTCGCCAGGAATCACGGGGCCGGGATGACCTTCTTCCTCTCCGGAATCTATCTGCTGCCGGAGTCGAAGAAGTCGCTCTACCGGCCGCCGAACAATCAAATCGGCGCGTCCGACATCGGCTATCTGACCGACGGCCACGTCAAGGACACGTTGAAGTACATACGCCAGGCATGGCTCGACGGCCATGAGATAGGTACCCACTTCAACGGCCATTTCTGCGGCGGTTCGGGATCGGTCGGCAATTGGAGCACCGCGGACTGGGAGAACGAGATCGACCAGGCTGTGAAGTTCGTCACCGAATGGCGCACGAACAGCGGCTGGCACGACGTCGATCCGCTGCCCTTCGACTACCGCAGGGAACTCGTCGGCGCCCGCACTCCCTGTCTGCTCGGCCAGGAGAAACTGCTGCCGGCGGCCAAGCGCCTGGGCTGGCGCTACGACGCGAGTTCGCCGGGCGGGCGCCAGATGTGGCCCGACAAGAAGCAGGGCATCTGGGATCTGCCGCTGCAGGCGGTGCCGTTCCCCGGCCACTCCTTCGAAGTGCTCTCCATGGACTACAACATCCTCGCCAACCAGTCGAAGAATTCGACCAACGGCATGCCTTCGCGCTATCCGGGCTGGAAGAGGCAGGCGACGGACGCGTATCTCGCGGGATTCAACAGGGCTTACGAGTCCAATCGCGCGCCCTTCTTCATAGGCAACCACTTCGAGCAGTGGAACGGCGGCATCTACATGGACGCCGTGGAGGAAGCGCTCAAGGACATGGCCGGGAAGGAGGACGTACGGCTGGTGTCCTTCCGTCAGTTCTGCGACTGGCTCGATGTGCAGGACCCCCAGGTGCTCGCCAAGCTGCGTACCCTCGAAGTCGGCCAAGCGCCGGCCGGTGGTTGGAACGCATTCTTTAAGGCCGCTTGACAACGGGCCCAATCGGGCACGCAGGGGGGTGCGGAAGATCCGCGCGGGCGTCATGCGAAACTTTTCACATGAGCCATAGCCGTGCCCCCCGCGCCGCCCTGCTGACCGCCCTGGTCGCCGCAGGTGCGCTCACCATGTCCGCCTGCGGCGACGGTGGAAAGTCCGGTGGCGGCGGCGACACCAACTTCGTCACCAACACCGGTGGCATCTCCACCGTCCCCAAGGGCGAGCGCCAGTCACCCGCCGAGCTCGCGGGCGAAACCCTCGACGGCGAGCGGCTCGACGTCGCCGACCTCAAGGGCAAGGTCGTGGTGCTGAACGTATGGGGATCATGGTGCGGGCCGTGCCGTGCGGAAGCGCGCTATTTCGCGAAGGTGGCCAAGGAGACCGAGGCGCAGGGCGTCGCGTTCGTGGGGATCAATACGCGTGACCCCAAGAAGCAGAAGGCGATCAACTTCGAGAAGGACTACGGCGTCGAGTACCCGAGCCTGTACGACCCGATCGGAAAACTGATCGTGAACGGCTTCCCCAAGGGCACTTTGAACCCGCAGGCCATTCCCACCACGATCGTTCTCGACCGCGACGGCAAGATCGCCGCACGCTCGCTCAAGGCGCTCGACGACAAGGGACTCCGCAAGATGATCGACCCGCTGATCGCGGAGAAGTGATCCTGTGGAGGTTCTGGCCGCAGGGTCCGAAATGAACGACACGGTGCTCGGGGGCGCGCTGCTGCTCGCACTGCCCATCGCCGTGCTCGGCGGACTCGTCTCCTTCTTCTCGCCGTGTGTCCTGCCGCTGGTCCCCGGCTACCTCTCCTATGTGACCGGCATCAGCGGCACCGACCTGGCAGAGGCCCGGCGCGGCCGGATGGTCGCCGGCGCCTCCCTCTTCGTCCTCGGCTTCACCGTCGTCTTCGTCTCCGGCGGCGCTCTCTTCGGCTACTTCGGCACCACCCTGGTGGGCCACCGGGAGATCCTCTCCAAGATCCTCGGCGTGCTGATGATCCTGCTCGGGATCTTCTTCATGGGCCTGATGCCCTGGCTCACCCAGCGCGAATTCCGCTTCCACAAGCGGCCGACGACGGGACTGGTGGGCGCCCCGCTGCTGGGCGCGCTGTTCGGCGTCGGCTGGACGCCCTGCTTCGGCCCGACCCTCACCTCGGTCAACATGCTCGCCCTCGACCAGGCGAGCGCGGGCCGCGGGGCCATACTGATGGTCGCGTACTGCCTGGGACTCGGCCTGCCGTTCATCGTCGCCGCGGTCGCCTTCCGCAAGGCACTCGGAGCCTTCGGATGGATCAAACGGCATTACACATGGGTGATGCGGGTCGGCGGAATCATGATGATCGCGACCGGTCTGCTGCTGCTCACAGGTGCATGGGACACCCTGGTGCAGGAGATGCAGGGATGGTCCGACGGCTTCACGGTGGGGATCTGAGTTCATGAGCAAGACCGAAGAGCGCGATCTCGGCGAGGCCGGGGCGCAGTTGTCCACCGCCCCCACGGAGAACCCGGCGGACCAGGCGATCGGGGGTCCGACGCTGTCGCTCTTCGGGTGGCTGCGCTGGTTCTGGCGGCAGCTCACCTCGATGCGCGTCGCACTGATCCTTCTGTTCCTGCTGTCGCTGGGCGCCATCCCGGGCTCGCTGATCCCGCAGAACAGCGTGGACGAGCTCAAGGTGCAGGCGTTCAAGGAGAAGCACGACGTCCTGACGCCGGTCTACGAGAAGCTGCAGTTCTTCGACGTCTACAGCTCGGTGTGGTTCTCCGCCATCTACATCCTGCTGTTCATCTCACTCATCGGCTGCATCGTGCCGCGCAGCTGGCAGTTCGTCGGCCAGCTGCGCAGTCGGCCGCCGGCCGCGCCCAAGCGGCTCACCCGTCTCCCCGCCTACACCACCTGGCGCACGGAGAGCGAGCCGGAGCAGGTGCGTGAGGCGGCGCTCGCGATGCTGAAGAAGCGCCGCTTCCGCGCCCACGCGGCAAGCGAC
>NZ_JBEXRZ010000136.1:0-19347 GCF_040613325.1 Streptomyces sp. NPDC006283
TCCAGAACCCCCACCGTCACCCTCGCCGCATGACTATCGCAAACACCCGCATACCAGGCACCACGTCCTTGACGAAGGACATAGAGACACCCCCCCCCGCCCTCGCGGGCGAGACGATCGCCGACGTGCGCACCGCCTACCTGGAGGGCCAGTCCATCGCCGCCTTGGCCCGCGAGCACAGTGTCAGTCGCGGCGCCGTGCGCACCGCCGTCGCCGATCTGCTGCCCGAGCGCGTCGCCGACGAAGTTGCCCTGGCCCAGGAACTGCCGGTCGTCCTCGACATGCCGGGCAAGGTCGCCGACTTCCTCCTCACCGCCGAGCTGGACGACGCCGAGCGGGCCGCGCTCGACGAGGGCCAGGCCGTACGACGCGGCACGGGCTACACCCTGCGCGTCACCGCCGTACCCGCAGTCCACCGCCAACTCCTCGACCGCTGCCAGCCCCTCGACGGCACCGCGGCCGTCCCGGCCCAGCGCAAGGCCCGCCGCGAGTACGCGAGCCGCGTCAACACCCTCGGCGAGTGACCAGAAGAACCTACTGACCGGTGACTTGCTCCCTGGGGTCCGAGCTAGGACTCCAGGGCCGGTACGCCTCTTGCATCAGCAGGGCAGAACGCCGAGCAACGGAGTGGGTGTGAAGAAGACCAGGGACATCACGCTCCACCCCAAGAACCTCGCGGCCTGACCGTGGCTGTGTGGCCGGGCAACGAAGCTGCCCGGCCACACAGCGTGCCCGTCAAGCAGCCACGGCCGCCAGAGGCATCTGGTCCCAAGTGCGTCCCTCGAGGGTCCGGCCGCCGGCCTTCGGGGTGCGGCCCGCCCCACTGTTTGAAGAAGAACGCCACACCGGCGTCCTGGCAGGTGTCGCGGATCTCGGTGACCCAGGCTTCGTCCAAAGGGCGGTGGCGGGGACCGGATTCGCCGCCGGCGATAACCCAGTGGATGCCGTCCAGGTTCAGGCCGGGCAGCGAGCCGAGCAGCGGCTCGCAGGACAGGAACCGCACGGCCGCCGGGACGCCGCGCAGGTCGTCGACACGGGGCAGCTCGTCCACGGTTTCGACCGAGACGCCCATCCAGAGGTTGGCCGGCCACTCGAGCTTCGGAGCGACCTGGCGCAGGAGCCGGGCTCGCTTGGTGAGGACCTGGTAGGTGTGCTGCGGAGTGTCGGCCATGACCTGAAAAACCTGGCGGACGAAGTCGAGCGGCACGCGGGCGTGGAACAGGTCGGACATGGAGTTCACGAACACCACCCGTGGGCTCTTCCAGCCGTACGGCACGTCCAGGGCGTCCGGGTGCAGGGTGACATCGAAGCCGGGGCCGGAGGTACGGGGGTCACCGTCGTTCTGGTACTTCGCCGCACCCATCGCCTTGAGGCGTTTCGCCAGCGTGAGGGCGTAGCAGTTGTCGCAGCCCGAGGAGACGCGGTCGCAGCCGGTGGTGGGGATCCAGGTCGCCTCGGTCCATTCGATGGCGCTGCGGTCGCTCACCGATCTCCTCCTGCTGCCGTGCACGCGGTCACGCCGCCGGGGGCGGCCGTGTGCTGCCTAACGATGCCGCTGTCACGGGAGTACCGGGGCGCACAGTCCGGTATTCGCGGGCTTTCGATCGTTTCTCGTAACCTCAAAATCCGAACCTCCGTTCTGGAACTTAGTAGTTGAGCTCGATGTAGTCGATGTCAGTGAACTCCACCTGCAGTCCCGCGGCACGGCGGCCGCGGTCGGTGAAGTACACGTCCTGCAGGCCTTCGGCGGCGATCTGTTGCAGCTCGCGTTCGCCGGCGCCGGCGGCCTGGGCGTCGAAGAGACGGGCCGCGCACTGGGGCGGCAGCTGCTGGGTGACCCGCCGGATCCGGGCATCGTCCGTCGTGCCAGGTGCGGCGGTGAAACCGAACCGGGCACGGGTCTCGATCACGATGCCGGTCGACGTCGCCGCCTGCTTCTTCGCGCGCTCCCGCACGCGGGGCTGCCAGTCCTTGCGCACCTCACCCGCGAGGCGGGCAGCGAGCTCGGGCCGCGGACGCTTGAACTGGCCCTTCAGGTAGCGCTCCACGGTGCGCTGCGAGACGCCGAGGCGGGCCGCGACCTGACGGGTGGATCCCTTCTCCGTCTTGACCAGGAACCGGATTTGGGCGCGGGCGGTTTTCGGGATCGGGCGGGTGAACACCGCGGCGCCGGCGCGCTCGAGGCTGTCGCCGATGAGGCCCACAGGGGGCTCCTTACGTTGTAGGTGGGTTGGTTTCGGTCACTCGTAGGATCGAAAGACCCAGGGATGCCGGGTGTGGCCTGGGAGAGGCTGAGGATCGGCGACGTGTGCGTTCTGGTCCGTTCTCGGGGCTGTTGATCGCGTCCGGGGTGTCTCAGGTCTGGGCCATGTCCACGAAGCGGCTGTAGTGCAGTTGAGCCGCCATGGTGATCGTGGCGGTGGGCCCGTTGCGGTGTTTGTCGATGATGAGGTCGACTTCGCCGGCTCGGGGGGATTCCTTTTCGTAGGCGTCGTCGCGGTAGAGCAGGGCGACGATGTCCGCGTCCTGTTCCAGGGATCCGGACTCGCGCAGGTCTGCCTTGGTCGGGCGTTTGTCCGCGCGCATCTCGGGGCCGCGGTTGAGCTGGGCGAGGGCGATGATGGGCAGCTGGAGCTCTTTGGCGAGGCGCTTGATGCCGGTGCTGATCTCGGAGACTTCGCGTTCGCGGGAGTCGGGCCGGCGGCCGCCGAGGGTGATCAGTTGCAGGTAGTCGATGACGACCAGGCCGAGGCCGGGGCAGCGGGACTTCAGGCGGCGCAGCTTTGCCTGGATGGTGGCGAAGTTGGTGGCGGACTCGTTGATGTAGAGCTGGGCTTCGGTGATCCGGGGCAGGGTGCGGGCCATGCGGGCCCAGTCGTCGTCGGTGGCGGTTCCGGAGCGCAGGTGGTGCAGGGCGACGCGGGATTCGGCGGACAGCAGACGCATGTTGAGCTCGTCGATGCCCATCTCCAGGGAGATGAAGGCGGCGGGCACGTTCTGCTTGATGGCGCAGGCGCGGACGATGTCCATGGCGAAGGTGGACTTGCCCATACCGGGCCGGCCCGCGACGACGATCATCTGTCCGGGCTGGAGACCGCTGGTGAGGGAGTCGAGGTCGATGAAGCCGGTCGACAGACCGGTCATGCCGCCGTTCTTGCCCTTGTCGATCAGGTCGAGGGTGCCTTCCATGGTCTGGTTCGGGGTCAGGAAGTCGTCGTCCTTTCCGGTGCCCTCGACCACGGTGGCGATCTGGGCTGCGGCGGCGGCGACGAGGTCGTCGACGTCGCCCTGGCCGTCGTAGCCGGACTGGGTGATGGTGACACCGGCTTCGACCAGGCGCCGCAGGACAGCCTTCTCCCGCACGATCCGCGCGTGGTACTCGCCGTTGGCGGGGGTGTCGACGGCCTGGACCAGGTCGTGGATGTAGGGGGCGCCGCCGACGCGTTCGAGGTCGCCGCGGCGGGTGAGCTCGGCGGTGAGCTGGATCGGGTCGCACGGCTCGCCCTTGGCGTGCAGGTCGAGGATGGCGCGGTGGATGGTTTGGTGGGCGGGCCGGTAATAGTCCTCCGGGGCGAGAGTGTCCTGGCAGTCGATCGCGGCCTGCTTCGACAGCATCATGCTGCCCAGCACCGACCGCTCGGCTTCCAGCGCCTGCGGCGGCACCCGCAGAAACCCGGGATCTTCGCCGTCTTTGTCGCTGGCCCGGCTGTGCTGCTGCGGGACTAGAGTCATAAGTGATCTCTCCGTGAGGTCGTGCGGCGCCCGGGGCCCGGGCAAGGAATCCGGGCGCCGCTCTTGCGTGTGCTCAGATCGCGGGCTGATGCATCGCACGCAGCAGATCCCCAAGATTTCCCTCCACCGGGGACGGAACCGTGGGCTCCTGCGGCACCGCAGCGGGTTCCTGCACCGCTTCGCCGTCGTGGCGGCACATCCGGACCCGGCCGTCCCGCTCGATCTGCCCGTACGCGTCGCACACCCCGCATGCGGCAATCGCATCCTGCCTCCGCATGCCGCTGCGGCCGCCGCTGGAGGCCACGGCTTTCGGCTGCGGTGCCTCGGGCCACGTCAGTGCGTCCTCGAGGATCCGCCACGTCGGTTTGGCCCGGCCCATCCATTCCGCCACCCGGCACAGATGCTCGAGCGAGTGACCCGCCGTCAGCAGCCGGGCCGCTTCGTCACCGACGGCCTGCGCGCGCCTCGGCATCGGCGGCCGGCCGCCCGCCTTCAGGCCGGTGGCCCAGGCGTCCGCGACCCGCTCGGCAGTCCCGGCAACGGCAGCCGGTGCCGCGGCGTCGTTTTCCGGCGCAGCCGCTTCTCTCTCTCGTCCGTCCGGTGACGAGCCCGCCAGCATCTCAGCGTCGTCCGGGATGGGAGAGAGAGAAGAGGGAGAAGAAGAAGGAAGGAGAAGGGGTGCAGATTCCGCACCCCCACCCCCCGCAGATTTCGCAGGAGGGGGTGCGAGATCTGCATGGGGGGGTGCAGATCTCGCAGGAGGGGGTGCGAGATCTGCATGGGGGTCTGAGCTGGGGTTTTCCGGAGGGGCATCGAAAGTAAGATCTTCAACAAACGTCGGCCCGTAGTCGGTCCGCGCACGCTTCATGCTCGCCAGCAGGTCCACGTTGATGCGGAACAGGTTGGCGATCTGCGCCCCGTTCTTCGGGCTGAACCGCTCCGACGTCCGAAGCAGGTTCCGCTCGATGAGCCGCTTCTTCTGGTCCTGCGCGGACCGCAGCGACATGTGCGCCTCGTCCGCGATCTGCTGCATGTGCGCGATCACATAGCCCTTGGCATCAGTGTGGTTCGCGCACGCCATCAAAAACGCGCCCTCACCCACGCTCAGCCCGCCAGCGCTGAACACCAAGTTCAAGTGCTGGATCACCGGGCCACCTCCAGCGCGCGGGTCGTCGCGGGCGAAGGGGCCGTCGGGACGGGTGGCATGTGCGCATGGGTTGATGCCATGCGCGTCGAGGGGTCGGCGAAGGCCTCCGTGCGACATGCCAAGGCGAAAAGATCGGTACGCATCCGAGCAACCTGGCCCGGATCACCTGTGGATAGATTTCGCACGGTTTGGTGCAGGTGGCAGGTGGCAGGAGCGGCGTTGCCAGCAGTGGGCTTCACGCCTGCCACATGTGCGGCCAGCGGCGCGCGTGTGACAGTCGAGCCGAAGAATGTCGCAACAGGCGCGGCCGACGGGCGGCGGCGCGGGTGGCGCGGGCGGTGCATAAGGGTCGTATCTCCCCTGGGCGGGGAGTCGCGCCGGCGGCGTGTGACCTGACAGGTGCCCGGATGGTGGCGTTCCGCGAGATGGGACGCTTATCCTGGGTACAGGTGACCCAATGCGGACCTTACGGTCCACGGGATTCACCCCGGCGAGGTCACCTCACCGGACGCGACTCGGAAGCTGTAGTGGGCTGGAGTCGATTGCTAGGAAGCGGCTCCGTTGTGGCGACGGAGCCGCTTCGCATTTCTACGGCGAGATCATTGAGTGTCCTCTTTTGTGAGGGCATGCGGGTAGCGCTGCGCGAGCCCGTCAAGCAGGCGAGCGTAGGCGCGTCGCTTCGGGTTGCGTGGCTCAGCCTGGCCGCACTCCCATCGCACGACCTGGATGCGATGAACCCCGATCGCCTCGGCGACCTCGGCCTGCGTCAGTGAACCTGCCTGACGGAGCCTGGCTCTTACGGCTGGCTCGGGAAGACTCGCAGCCTGGGCGAGTAGAACGTCGACCGCTGCGTCGGATGATGCTGTCACGTCCGCCCTCTCGTCTCGATGATCAGAGCTAAAAGCTACACGAAAGCTACTCCGACGGCTGCCGTTTGACGGCGTGTTGCATAACCGGTGATCTGCACACAGGTTGCGGAGGATAGTTTCGGCTCCATGCCCCGACTCGTCCTCTTCGATCTGGACGGCACCCTGGCCGACCGGCAGTCGGCGCTCAGCGACGCCGTGACCAGCCTGTGCCGGGCCCACGCCCTCGCTCCGGACGCCGAACAGTGGCTGCGCACCGAGCTCGCCGATCGCGCGAATGCCGCTGACTTCGCCCGGCTGCGGGAAGCCTTCGGCCTGGGGGTGCCCGCCGCGCAACTGTGGCAGGAGTACGTCGACCTCATGTCGGCCGCCGTCAGCTGCCGTCCCGAGGTCCTCGAGGGCCTGGCTCGCCTTCGTGCGGCCGCGTGGACGATCGGCATCGTCACCAACGGGGCCAGCGACATCCAGCGCGCCAAACTCGCCGCGACCGGTCTCGCTGGCCTGGTCCACGGCGTTGCGGTCTCGGGCGACCTGGAGATCCGCAAGCCGGACCTGCGCCTGTTCGAACTCGCAGCGTCCCGCTGTGGCGTGAGCCTCGTGAACGGCGGCTGGATGGTCGGCGACAACCCGGCCGGGGACATTGGCGGCGGCCACCAAGCCGGCCTGGGCACCATCTGGCTGCGAGGCCGCCCTTGGCCGGACGGCCTTCTCGCCGCGCATCACGCCGTCGACGACGTCACCGACGCCATCGGCATCCTGCTCAACGAGACGGAGTAACACTGTGGGCAAGCCGACCGTCGGCATCCTCCACCCCGGCAGCATGGGTGCCGCCGTCGCCGCCTGCGCCGCGACCAACGCGACAGCGGTCCTGTGGTGCGAGGCCGAGCGCAGCCCCGAATCCGCGGCGCGCGCCGCCCAGTTCGGCCTGACACCCGTGACCACGCTGTCCGAACTGCTGAATCGCAGCGACATCGTCATCAGCCTCTGCCCGCCAGCGGCCGCCGAGGACCTGGCCCGCGACATCGCCGGGCACCGCTTCGACGGGCTGTACGTGGAAGCGAACGCCATCAACCCTGAGCGGGCGCAGCGGATCACCGCGCTGCTCGAACCCGACGCGACGGTCGTGGACGGCGGTGTCGTAGGCTCCCCGCCGGTGCGCGGCAAGACGCCCACCCTGTACCTGTCCGGCCCAGCCGCCGCGACTGAGCGCATCGAGACCCTCTTCGCGAGCACCGCCGTCCAGTCGGCGGTGCTGGGCACGGAGGTCGGGAAGGCTTCCGCGTTGAAGCTGGCGTACGCGTCGTTCCAGAAGACGTCGCGCGTGCTGGTGGCGCTCGCGGTCGGGATGGCGCGTGGCCACGGCGTCGACCAGGAGCTCATCGAGGTTGCCTCACGGCGCACCGGCTCGTACCTGTCCGAGCCCGAGTACGTGGCCAAGACGGCGGCCCGCGCTTGGCGGTGGGGCCCGGAGTTGGAGGAGGCCGCCGACGCGCTCGCGGCCGCCGGCCTTCCGCCGGAAATGCTGCGCGCGGCCGCGTCCACGCTGGCACGGTGGCACGACGTCAAGGACGACAGCGAGCTCACGCTCACCGACGCCCTTGACCGCCTCGCCCAGCCGTAGCCCGCGCTCATGCCGTCGCCACTCCCGTCCGCTGCGTCAGCAGCTGGTCGATGAGCCGCGCCCCGTCCTGCGGGGTCCCCGCCGTGGTGTCTACGGACAGGTCCCAGAGCATGTCCGGGTGAGCGTCCAGGTCCTGGCGGGTCGCGTCCCACGCCGTCAGGCGCGCCGTGGTGTCAGCGTCGCCCCGGCCCTCGGACCGCTTTGCGGTCACCTCGCGCGTGCACCACAGCAGCACAACTACCCAGTCGGCCGGGTAGCCGTCGACCAGAGCGCGGATGCCGTCGATCTGCCCGACGTGCACCACAGGCATCCCGGCCGCGAACGCGGTGTCCAGGCCCGGACGGTCGATCACGTACGTGTTGCCGTACCGCGCGTTCGCGTAGACAACATCGCCCGCGGCCTCCAGCTCGTCCAGCTGCTCAGCTGTGCCCATCCGGTAGCCGGCAGACTTGCCCGTCCCGACCTTGAGCCGCGGGAACTGCGCGTACTTCGAGTTCAGCTCGGTGAGCGCGGTGGTGACGGTGTCCTTGCCCGACGCCGGCGGGCCGTACAGGATCACGCCCTGCTTCGGGTTCACGCGTACATCGCCCCCATCGCCTGCCGGGCCTGGTCCGCGAGTGTCACCGCGGTCCCCAGTCGGTTGTCGACGACCAGGTGCGGCATTGCTGGGCGCAGGTCAAGGTCGATGGTGGCCATGTATTCGTCCCACCGCTGGAGCTTCCACGCGTCGCGGGCTGCGGAGCGGAATCCGATGTACTCGCGCATCGACTCCTCGTCGCAGCGAACCCACACTGGGAAGACGTCGACACCCATCGAGCCCGCGCGGTTGGCCAGGCGCTGCATCCAGGCCGGGTCGGTCATCTCCGCGATGAACGGCGCGGTCAACACCGTGGAGATGCCGCACTTGATGTTGGCCATGGCCGACTGCATCAAACAGTCGTATTCCACCGGTCGGACCTTCGCCCGGTAGAGATCGGTGTGCCTGTCATTCGCGTCGCCGCCCAGCGCGGTCAGGAGGCGTTCCACGAGCGGGCGGGTGAGCGGGTCCTTGTCGAGCAGTGGCCAGCCGGTGAGCTGAACGAAGAAGCGGGCGAGCTCGGTCTTCCCGCTGCCAGCGAATCCGCCGACCAGGATGAGCACAGGGCGGTGGGGGTCGCCGCCCGTGTGCCGACGCTTCCACGCGTCGATGATGCGCTGCTGCAAGTCGAAGTGGTCGGCTTCGCCTGAGCCCGAGGCGATGCGGTGAATCGCCCGCTCAACGGCCAGGACGTGCGCGCCGTTGAGGCGGTCGTCCATCGGCGTGAGTTTGAAGGATGTCTCCTCACCCGGCAGGGCAGTCCGGAAGCCGAGGTCAGGCTCGGTGGCTCGGTAGAGGAGGCAGTAGGCGCGCCGATAGTGCGGACCCGGATAGACCTCGCCCTGCTCGTGCTGCCACAAGGTCTGTGGATTCGCGGCCGGGATGCCCTTCAGCTTGGCCCGCTCGGCAACCTCGCGGAGGCGCTCGCCGGCCTTCTCAAGGGTCAAGCCGTGTGCCTCCCGCTGCTCGCGCAGCCGGTCGGGCTGCCATCCTGCTCGCTGCTTCCCCACCCTCTGCCCCTCCGTCATCGTCATGGCCGCGAGCCTAGGGCGAGGGCCCCAAAACCCGTGTGTACGTAGATGTTGAAAGCCCGTGAACGTCGATACGCATGAGCTTCGACAAGGCGCTGTGATGTTGCGATCCGGCTCCCGCGAGTGTGATGGCCTCCACAAGACGGTTAACGAGCGCTGATGCGACGAGTGGGAGATGGGAGTCAATGTCGACGGCTATCCGTAGAACGGCGTGTACGGCGCAGCTCCGCCAGCACGTGCTCCGGGGCGCCGTCGTAGACGATGTGCGGCTCAGCATCCGTCGGTGGGTGGAAGCGGCCCGCGAACCTGAGCAGGTCTTCCTCGCTGAACTCGATGCTGTTCGCGTCGACCAGCGACTTCGCGTTGCGCTCTCGGATCCGATCCCAGCGCACCTCGTGCGGAACCGGCAGGTAAACCAGGACCGGAACGCCGCCGACCTCCATCACGGTCGCCGCCCACTGGCCGCGCTCCTCCGAGGTCCAGAATCCGTGGTCGACTACGACGTCCCGTCCGGCCGCCAGGAGCTCCTGGAGCTCCAGAGCGATGTCCTTGAGAACGGGGGCTTCCCGAACGCGGAACTGGCCGCGCGGGAAGTCGCGGCCGTAGTGGCCGTAGCGGCGGAACATCTCCTCATCAGGGCAGAGGCGCACCATCCCAGCCTGCTCAAGGGCGCGGGCCAGAGTCGTCTTGCCAGCGCCCGGCATTCCGGTCATCAGGATGGCGCGCGGCGCAGGCCCCGGTCGGCCGGCCAGGGCTTCGGAGATGCGGTTGATCTCGAATCGTCCTTCCAGGGTCAGGGTGTCGGTGCGCTCGGCGTACAGGAGCACACCGAGGCGGCGCTCAAGGCAGTTGACGAGGCTGTCATCCAGGAGGGGCCCGTCCCGCTCGGTCACCGCAGGATCTCCGAGGTGGTCCGTCGGGTGCGGCCGGGGGCGCCCAGATCCACGCCGTACTCCAGCAGCTCGCCGTCGGCGTCCAGGAAACGCGCGGTCAGCACAAGAATCGCCGCGACGGTTTCGGCCTCCAGCTCCAGGAGCTCGAGGTCGCTTTCCGTCGCGATGCGAGCAGTCTCCTCATCCACGCGCTTTTCGACGTGGCGCCCCGTGGCCCGAGCGATGAGGTCCAACGAGAGGCCGCCCTTGAGTCGCTCGCTTCGGGCCAACTCCGGTACGGCCTGGGCGAATTCAGCCGGGATCCACGAGGTTGAGTGGGAGACGATGCCATGATCGTCCCGGTAGACACGGCTGCGGCGAATCACATCGTCACCAGGCGAAATGCCCAGCACGTGAGCGACGTCTTCGGGAGACTCGACGATGCCAGCGGTGTGGCCGGACGACTTTTCGCCGACGCCCCACGACGACTGCGTCTTGCTGCTTCGGTCGTGGCGCTCCGACCCGGAGGACAGCGAGATGGGGCGTTCCACCACCTCGGTGCCGACGCCCGGGATGCCCTGCACGAGCTTCTCTTCGCGCAGCAGCCGCATGGCCCGGTCCGCGGTGGCTGTGCTGACCTCCCACTCGGTGGCGAGCGTCTTGATGCTGGGCAGGAGGTCGCCCGGCGAGAGCTCGCCGGAGCTGATCAGGTCGCGGTAGTGGCCTGCGATGCGCGCGTACGGCGGCCGATTGTCGGCTCGGGGTGGCCCTGGCATTTGCCTTCGCCTCCTTCATCCCTGGGTGCCTCACTATACCGCTTGACACGTGAGGGTGCCTGATGCAACCTGATGTATGTAGCGCGTTGGTGATCTTCCGGGAGCACTGAGTAAGCGCCACCGCAGAACAGCAGGAGTCAACGCCTCTTCGGGGGCGGCGGCAGTGGGGTGAGCCGAGCTCCCCCGGCCTAGGCGCCTGTACCGAATAGCTCCACCTGATCCACCTCGAGCGGCGCTGCTGCGCTGTCTGTCCGCCGGGACCAACCTGCCGAAAGGCCGGCCTGGCGCGGCAGAGAAGGCAGCTCCCGCACCCGATCCCACGTCAGGAGGATTCGATGCCTCGTAAGCGTCCCGGCCGCGTCCGGACCAAGAACACGAACCGCCGTGAGGCGCTCAAGCTCAGCAGCATGGCCCCGGAGGACTTCAACGTTCGACCTGGCGAGACGAAGTCGATCGCCTGCCCCGACTGCCGCACCTGGCGTCGGATCATGGGCGACAAGGTCCTCAAGATTCGCGAGCACTGCGTCTCCGACAAGGTCGCGGAGGGCGAGAAGCACGTCACTTGCACCGGCAGCGACCAGCTCGTGGTCATCGACATTGACGTCCGGCGCTGGCAGGCCCGGCAGAACCAGCTGCTGCGCGACGCGATGCCGCAGGAGAATCGGCGCGCCGCCCAGCAGTTCTACAAGCCGCTCCCGGCACCGGCCGCTCCGGTCTCCCGGATCAAGGCGGAGGTCACGCTGGAGACGGCCCGCCAGTCCTACCTCGCCCACCGCAAGGGTTGCACGCGGTGCGTCGGCGGCCAGCACTGCACGGACGGCGGCATCCTTGCCCGCCGTTACGTCCTCGCCCTCCAGGAGGAGCCCGCCCGCCGCGAGGCCCGCGAGCAGGTGGAGCGCCAGGAGCGGCGCACCGTACGGAAGCAGACGGCTCCGGCCGTCCGCAAGGAGCAGTGGGCCAAGCGCGGCGGCAAGGCGGTCGAGAAGGCGAACAACTGCTGTTCGGAACGTGCTTCGGGATCGCTCTCCGAGTTCCGCGGCCCCCAGCTTCCGCTGGCGCCGCAGGATGTGGAGGCGCACGACCAGCGACAGGCCGAACTGGGCAAGCGCTACGCCCGGAGGAACCCGGCCACGTCAGCCGCCTGACCCGCACACCGAGACGATCGACCACGGCGGTTCCCACCCCGCGCCACACGGGGTGGGGGCGGCCGTGGCTGCTCGTGTAGTAGCCAGCAGAGGCCCGATGCCCCGAACACGACAGGCCCCGGGGGCGCAACCCCGGGGCCTGTCTGTGCAGGTCACCTTCTGTAGAAAGGGACGACCCACATGCGACCCAGCATGACATCCGCCCAGGCCCGGCAGGCACGCCGGCCCGTGCTCCAGGCCGCGGTCGACACAGCCGCCGGGTGCACGGGCGCCGATCCGGACCTGTTCTTCCGCGCCGACAACGAGCCGCAGATCACTTGGCAGGCCCGCCGCACTGACGCGCAGCGCCTGTGCGCCGTCTGCCCGGTCCGTGCCGCGTGCGAGGAGCTCGCGCTCCGCGACCGCGACGGCCGTGCCGACGTCGACGACATGGTCCGCGGCGGTCTGACCGGCCCCGAACTCGCCGCCAGGCGTGTGCTGCAGGCCGATCGGCTGTACACCGCCGTCGACGCCGACCGCGACACTGAGGGCGCCCGGCTCGACGCGCTGACCGTCGAACTGCGGCGTGCCGCGATCAAGAACCCGGACAAGGCTGGCGGCCACCGCGGCCAGGGCCGGGCGCAGACCGCTCAGAACGCCGAGGTCCGCGAACTCGCTGCGCAGGTGCGTCAGATCCGCACCGCCCGCCGCGCTCGCGCGGGATGGGAGGCCGTCGCATGACCACCACCCTCCTCCCCCGCTCTGTGGCGGTCGCCAATCCGGAGTACGCCTGCGGGACGTGCGGGGGCTGGCACGCCGGCACCTGCCCGGCCGCGGCGAACCGCCGGCTCGGGCAGCTGCTCGCCCGCATGGCTGTGGAGGCCGACGCCCGGGTGCCCGACGAGTCGCGGGCCCGCCGCATGCTCCAGGAGATGGCCCCCGGCTACGAGCGGCAGCCCGTCCTGGTCCTGCACCGGCCCGAGATGAACGACGCCTGCGCGATCTGCGGATTGTGGCTGTGCCGGGGAAAGTGCTGGCAGGCGGCCCCGGCCCCGGCCGGCGCGAACGCAAAGGCGGCGATCCGATGAGCGCGTGTGGGCACCCGCCGCGGTTAGTCGTGATCAACCAGATCGGCGCGGACGGCAAGCCCTACCAGACGGTGCGGCACGAGCCGTGCCAGTGCGGCGGCAAGCAGTAGATGCAGCCAGCGATACGCATGGCGCGGGCCGTCCAGTCCAGCGCGGCCCGGGCCATCACCACCCGCGGACTCGCCCACCCCACCACCCGCACCCTGCTCGCCGCCGCCGCGTTGGCGGCCGCGGCCGCGTGGGAAGCCGGCCACCGCGTCCCCGACCTTCACCCCTCGCTTCGCTCAGGCCCTCACCGGCCTTGACCGCATCGGAGCCTCTTTCATGACCACCCAGCCCACCACGCCCGCGCAGGCCTCCGTCGCCGAGTCCGGCACGCACCACTACATCCTCACGCTCCAGGTCCCCCGCCCCGGCGGGATGGTGCTCGGCACATTTTCCGAGACCGTCACCCTGCCCGCGGGCTACACCCGCGCCGAGGCGTACGAGGCGGTCGTCGACCACGTCGCCCAGGCGCACCCCGAGCTCGCCGGCGGCAGCACGGTGTTCTTCTCGCTCGAGCCGAACGCGCTCTGACCCGGTGCGCAGCACTGATCTTTATCGGCGCTATCAGACGGCCGCCCGCGACCTGGCCGGCCATGACCGCGGCTGCGAACGCTGCACCAGCTCCGACCGCACTGGCACCGCACGCTGCGAGGTCGGCGCCCAGCTCTACGAGGCGTTCGCACGCCTCCAGGGCGCCTACCTCACCCACCTGCAGAACCGCCCCTGACAAGGAGAGGCATGAACAAGATCAAGAGCTGGAAGGAGCCCACCCCGCGCGGGCTCGTACTCGCCATCCTCGGCATCGTCACCCTCGGCGTGGCCGTCCTCTCGATGGCCGTCAGCTACCAGATCCTCGAGCCCAAGTTCGGGGCATGGGCGGTGCCGACCGTCGGCGCCCTCGACGCCCTGTGGGTCGTCTTCCAGGCCACCGAGATCCTGGCCGGCAACAACAACCGGCGTGCGCGGCGCGTGCAGGTCGCGGGGCTGGCGCTCACCGCGGTCAACGCAGGCATCCCGACATGGGACCTGATCCTGCACAACGGCACCGGCACCTTCGACCTCGCCGTGGTCCTCACGCCGATCGCCATCGTCGCAACCAAGACCGCCTGGTGGATCGCGCTGCCCTCACTCGGCCGACCGGTGTCGAGGGCCACGCGCCGGATCCTCGCCGACAAGCGGCAGACGGTCGCCGACAAACTGGAGACGATGGAGGCCGAGGCCTCCCACCGGATCGAGGTGCTGCGCCTGGCCACCGACCTGGAGAAGCAGGTGGCCGACGCGGAGACGGCCTATCGCCTGTCCACGCTGAAGATCCAGCAGACGATGACCGAGGACCTGCACAAGCAGGCCGAGGCCACCGCAAAGACGGTGACGGAGAAGGCACTGCCGGCCGCCGTCGCGGCGATCCGGCTGCCCGAGCTGGAGACGTGGACACCCGGCGCGCTCGCGCTGCCTGGCCCCGCGTCGCGTGACGGATCCGGCACAGCATCCGGCACGGACGCCGAGGGCCGTCACACCACCGGCACGCAGGCCAGCGCCGGTGAGCAGGACGAGGCGTCACGCCAGGCGGCACAGACCGTCACGCTTCAGGAGGTCGCGGCCGTGACGGGTGTGCCGGTGCCCGTCCCGGGCGAGCAGCTGAGTAGCGCTCAACTCGGTGTCGTCCTGCGGCACCTGCGCTACTCCAAGGAGCCGCCGATGTCCTACCGGCAGGCCGTCAAGAGCTTCCGGGAGGCCGGGTTCGTCGGCAGCGAGGAGCGGGTGCGCCACGAGTGGGGCGCGCTGATGTCCAACGAGGACAAGACCGAGGCATCCGAGGGGTCCGAAGACGACACCGAGGAGGAGGCCGCGGGCGCCTGAGCAAGCGTCCGGCACCACCAGTGAGGGCCAGCCCGCATCCCCGCGGGCTGGCCCTCGCTGCGACTGCCGGAACAGACACACAGCAGTCGACCGGTGCAGACCCGGTGAGTGACCCGGCGAGCGGACCCCTGGCGTTCGCAGACCCGGAGAGCAGACCCGGCGAGCACCACCCAAAAACCCCAAGAAATCGAATACGCGCTCGACATAGGCTCGCGCGCTCAAGATCACAGAAGGGAAGGGGTGTGGGCAAGAAACAGCAGGCCGGCGACGACACATACGGGCAAGCAGCAGGCGCAATCGGCGGACTCGCCATCGCATTCGGAGTCCTCGCCGCCATCAAGGACAAGCTCGGCCTGTCCTGGCAGGCCACCGTGCTGCTCACCGCCGGGGCGCTGGTCGCACTCGGCTACGGCGCCTGGAAGATCCGCACAGGCCTCAAGCGGCTCAGCACGGGCGAACGGCTCAGTACGGGCGAGGGCAAGGTGTCCGTGGCCCTGCGGAAGGAAGCACCCGCCCAAGCGGCCAACGAGCCCGAGACGGCCGTGGAGGCCGTCCCTGCGCACCCGGAGCTGACCGCGGCGCTCACCACAGCCGGGGCCATCGGCAGGGACCAGGCCATCCGGCTGGATGAGGCCACGGTCACCGACCTGCAGACGGGCTCGCTCTACGACTTCCTCATGCCCGAAGGGCGCACCTATGAGGACGTCGAGAAGCGGCTCGGCACCGTGGCAGGGATGTTCGGAGTCACCCGGCTGCACATGAAGATGGAGCGCAGCCGCGACAGCGAACGCCGCGTGAAGCTCCTGAAGATGCACCAACCCCCGTTCACCCACCCGTTTCCCGCCCCGGCCCGGCAGGAGATCGCGACGTTCGCCGGGATCCCGCTCGGCCACGACGTCACCGGCCAGCTCGCCGGCGTGCCCACATTCGACAAGGCATCACTGCTGGTCGCCGGTATGACACAGATGGGCAAAACCACGCTGGTCAACGGGCTCATTACCTGCCTGCTGATCGCATACGGCGAATTCGAGCTCTACCTGCTCGACGGAAAATTTTGCGGCCTGACCAGGTTCGAGAAGATCGCCACCCGCTATGAGTCGTCCGACGACCCAGCCGTCTTCGAGGAAATGGTGGACGAGCTGAACGACCGCTCGGACAAACGGTACGGGCAGCTCAAGGACGCCATCCGGAACCGGCAGTCCGCACCGGCATTCAAGCCGGTGATTTTCATCGTGGACGAGGCTGCCGATTTCTTCGCCCACGACGAATCGAAGGAAGGAAAGGAGCGGGCGCGGCGGATCGCGGAAAAGACACGGTCACTGGTCGCAAAGTCCCTGGAATCCGGAATCTCCACGGTACTGATGACGCAGCGACCCGCACAGAACGCCATCCCGGTCATGGTCCGGGATCAATTCCTGTACCGAATGTGCCTTTACGTGGCATCGTCGGGCACCGCCAAGGTCGCCCTCGGTGACACGTACTTCGATACGGTCGCCCCGATCAACCCGGCCCTCCTCGACCCGGATATCAAGGGTCAGGCCGTCCTCTTCGCAGGCGGACGCTCCACGCTGATCCGAGGCTTCAACTTCTCGGACGACTTCATTTGGGGAGTTGTTGACGAGATTCACGCCCGGCAGCAAAAGGCACTTGCTGAGGCGCCGGCATCTCCGCTCAAGCAGGCTATCGACCTGATGCGGAAGAACGGCGTGGAATTTATGCCCACCGCCGAACTGGCACCGGCGCTCAGCATCACGGAAACCGAGCCGGTGGAGCGCGGCAAGCAGCTGACCAAACTGCTCGGCGTGCCAGCGGACAAGGGCGCGAAGGGTGTGCGGGGCTACCGCCTCGCCGACCTCACCGCCGCCCAGATGTCCGCTTCGTGACCGCCACCCGGCACCGCCACCCCACCGCCACCCAGCCCTACACGGTGGCGGTCAGCACCATCCCGGTGGCGGTGCTCTGGCGGTCATGGGTGGCGGTTCTGACCTGTAGAAACACCGAAAAATCCCACAGAGAGGATTGTGCGCGTTGAGAGCCTCTGCAGCCGTCACGATAGGCGTGGGAGCGACCGCGGCCGTCGTCGTGGCCGCTCTCGTCCAAGCCGCCGGCGACGATCCGGTCGGGACGGCGCTCAGCCTGTCCGTTCCCGCCGACTACAAGCAGCTGATCGAGGAGGCGGGAAACACCTGCCCCGAAGTCAGCCCGAACCTGCTCGCCGTGCTTCTCACACAGGAATCCGGCTTCAATCCAAAAGCGAAGTCGCCGGTCGGTGCGCAGGGAATCGCACAGTTCATGCCGTCCACGTGGGAGAGCAATGGAGTCGACGGCAACGGCGACGGAAAACGCGATGTGTGGGATCCCGAGGACGCCATCCCGTCCTCAGCGAACTACCTGTGCACCATTGCCGACGACGTGAAAGACGTCCCCGGCAACAAGCAGCACAACATGCTCGCCGCCTACAACGCCGGCAGCGGCGCCGTCATCAAATACGGGGGTGTCCCCCCGTACAAGGAAACACAGAACTACGTCAAAACCATTAGCGCTGCCGCCGCCGGGCCTTCTGGCGGCGGAAAGTCTGCGACGCCCGGACAAGCCGGTACCGCTATCGACGCAGCAAAAGCCATGCTCGGCAAGCCCTATTCGTGGGGCGGAGGAAACGCCAACGGCCCCTCAAAGGGGACCTGCTGCTCCCCCAACGGAAGTTCCGGCGCATCCGTAACCGGATTCGACTGCTCCGGGCTCACGCTCTACGCCTACGCACAGGCCGGTATCAATCTGCCGCGTACGGCTGCACAACAATACGCGGCAGCCAAACCGGTTAAGCCGGGCCAGGTCAGGCCGGGAGATCTCGTTTTCTACGGCTCCAGCGCCACCAGCATTCACCACGTCGGAATCTACGTCGGAAACGGCTGGATGATCGACGCCCCCCGTCCCGGCAAACAGGTCCGCTATTCACCCATGGACACGATGCCCGACCTCTACGCGGTCGCCCGCCCCGTATCCACCGTCAACAAGGAGATCTGAGAATGCGCAAGTTCAACACCCTCTCCGCCCCCGTCGACATGTCCACCGGCTTCAAGGACTTCTTCGACACCATCGGCCTCACCGGCGGCGGACTGGTCACCAAGGGCATCGCCGCCGTCATCGCCATCATCGCGGTCCGCATGCTGCTCCAGCTGTCCAACGACCCCAAGAGCGCGTTGCGTAAGGGCTCGATGGCCGTCGGCACCCTGTTTGTCGCCGTCGTCCTGGCGATGTACGGCGACACCCTGTTCTCGACCGTGACCAACCCGCCGACCCCGAAGGGCTGATCGCATGCCAGAGAAGGACAACCCGTGCGACGAGATCGAGGGCCCGGCCGGGGCGTACTGCACCGAAGGAGGCGACCCTCCTGACGGAGATGGGCCTCCCGAGCCGGACACAGGAGGTGGCCTGACCGGCGGGGCCGCCGACAACGTCATAGACCTCGCCAACCAACTGATCAAAGAGTTGGAGAGGCTGGTGGCGCCTGAGAAGGCGTGGGCGCCGTCTCAGGCCGACAGTGCGCTATATCAGCCGTTCCTGTGGCTCGGTCAGCACCTCGCCGTAGCCATCTTCGTGTGCGTGGTGGTGGTGTGCGCCCTGACCGCGTGGCAGGGCGCGCCGCGTCTCCAGCAGATGGGGGCCTCCACCGGCTGGGCTTTGGCGGCCGTCGCCGGCATGGGAGCCATCCCGGGGGCGGTGATGCTGTTGAACCAGGCGGTGAGCAAGGCGTTCACGGCAGCGTTCGACAGCAACGAATCGACCCTGTTCCAGGTCATCCGTACTGACCTGGAAGCAGATGTCGGTGACCCGCTGGCGGTGCTGCTGGTCGTCTCCGGCCTGGTGGTTTCCCTCGCGGTTGCCGCGCTGGTGTTCATGACGCGCCAGCTCGGCATCCTCGTGTTCGTGTGCATGGCCCCGCTGGTGCTGGCGTCACTGGCACGCGGGGGCGACACGACCGCGGTCAAGAAGTGGGCGATGCGGCTGCTGGGGTTGCTGTTCGCCCCGTTCGCGCTCCTGCTGCTCAGCCCGTTCGTCGCGCTGTTCAAGGGGTCGGTGGCCATGGACCTGGTGCTGCTGCTCGCGGCCGATGTGCTCATGCTGCGGATGATTTTCCACGGCGTGCCGTACATCGGTCCCCGGGTGGCCGGCGCTGCCCGCACGATGGTGGAGCGCCACACGACCAACCCCGTGGCGCGGGCGGTTGTTCGTGCTGGTGTGCCGACCGTGTACGAGCAGGAGAACGGCCCGCGGGTGCCCCGGACGGTGGACACCCCGGGGCGTGCGGTGACGCAGGACCGTGGTGTTCTGCTCGCGGCTTACGGCGTCCGGCAGCGGGAGCGGCCGGGACGACTGACCACGCCCTCCGCCGTCGCGCAGGCGACGCGGGACACGGCCCGTACGGCGCAGATCAGCCAGGCACGCCGCGAGGCGCGCGCCGCCGCCGGTCACCCGGTGGCAGCTCCCCGAACGCCCGGCACCACACCCAACCGGCCGGGATCCGCCCAGCCGAACAGCAACACCCCATAGAAGCCGCCAGTCGCCACCGTTATCCGATCAGGACGGGCTGGGGTGGTTGTTCACCCC
>NZ_JBEXRZ010000137.1:0-19211 GCF_040613325.1 Streptomyces sp. NPDC006283
GGCGAGGGTCCGCCCGGCCTCGTCGGTCGGGTCGTTCCTGCCCGAGTACCACGTACCCGTTACTTCTTGCGGCGGCGTCCGCCGCTCTTCGCCGCCTTGCGGCGCTCCGCCCGCGTCAGTCCGTCCGTGTCCGACCGCGGCTGGCCGCCATCGGTCTCGAAGTCGCCCTCGACGACACCACCCTCGCCGTCCACGGTCGGGGCGGAGAAGTGCAGCCGGTCGGGACGCTGCGGCGCCTCGAGGCCCTTCGCACGGATCTCGGGACGGCCCGCGCCCGCCGGCACCGCGTCCTCCTTGGCCAGCGAGGTCTTCGCGGCCGCGTCCACCGGGACCTCCTCGACCTGCTGCTCGACCTGGACCTCCAGGTTGAACAGGTAGCCGACGGACTCCTCCTTGATGCCCTCCATCATCGCGGTGAACATGTCGAAGCCCTCGCGCTGGTACTCGACCAGGGGGTCCTTCTGGGCCATCGCGCGCAGGCCGATGCCCTCCTGGAGGTAGTCCATCTCGTAGAGGTGCTCACGCCACTTGCGGTCCAGGACGGACAGCACCACGCGCCGCTCGAGCTCGCGCATGATGTCCGAGCCGAGCTGCTTCTCACGCTCGTCGTACTGCTCGTGGATGTCTTCCTTGATCGCCTCGGCGATGAACTCGGCGGTGATCCCGGCGCGGTCGCCGACCGCCTCCTCGAGCTCCTCAATGGTCGCCTTCACCGGGTAGAGCTGCTTGAACGCGCCCCACAGCCGGTCCAGATCCCACTCCTCGGCGAAGCCCTCGACGGTCTCGGCCTGGATGTAGGCGTCGATGGTGTCGTCCATGAAGTGACGCACCTGCTCGTGCAGGTCCTCGCCCTCCAGGACGCGGCGGCGCTCGCCGTAGATGACCTCGCGCTGCCGGTTGAGCACCTCGTCGTACTTGAGGACGTTCTTACGGGTCTCGAAGTTCTGCTGCTCGACCTGGGACTGCGCAGAGGCGATCGCGCGCGTCACCATCTTGTTCTCGATCGGGACGTCGTCGGGCACGTTCGCCATCGACATCACGCGCTCGACCATCTGCGCCTTGAACAGCCGCATCAGGTCGTCACCGAGCGAGAGGTAGAAGCGCGACTCACCGGGGTCGCCCTGTCGACCGGAACGGCCGCGCAGCTGATTGTCGATACGCCGCGACTCGTGGCGCTCCGTGCCCAGCACGTAGAGGCCACCGAGCTCCTTGACCTCGTCGTGCTCGGCCTTGACGGCCGCCTCCGCACGCTCGAGCGCCGCCGGCAGGGCCGCGGCCCACTCCTCGACGTGCTCGACCGGGTCCAGGCCCGCCTGGCGGAGCTCCGCCTCCGCGAGGTCGTCCGGGTTTCCGCCGAGCTTGATGTCCGTACCGCGGCCGGCCATGTTCGTGGCGACGGTGACGGCGCCCTTGCGGCCGGCCTGGGCGACGATCGTCGCCTCACGGTCGTGCTGCTTGGCGTTGAGCACCTCGTGCTGGACACCGCGCTTGCTGAGCTGCTGTGAGAGGTACTCGGACTTCTCGACCGAGGTGGTGCCGACGAGGATCGGCTGGCCCTTCTCGTGCTTCTCGGCGATGTCGTCGACGACGGCGGCGAACTTGGCGACCTCGGTGCGGTAGATCAGGTCGGACTGGTCCAGCCGGACCATCGGCCTGTTCGTCGGGATCGGGACGACGCCGAGCTTGTAGATCTGGTGGAACTCGGCGGCCTCGGTCATGGCCGTACCGGTCATGCCGGAGAGCTTGTCGTAGAGGCGGAAGAAGTTCTGCAGGGTGATCGTGGCAAGGGTCTGGTTCTCGTCCTTGATGTCCACCCCTTCCTTCGCCTCGATCGCCTGGTGCATGCCCTCGTTGTAGCGGCGACCGGCGAGGATACGGCCCGTGTGCTCGTCGACGATCATGACTTCGCCGTCGATGACGACGTAGTCCTTGTCCTTCTTGAACAGTTCCTTGGCCTTGATGGCGTTGTTCAGGTAACCGACGAGAGGGGTGTTCACCGACTCGTAGAGGTTGTCGATGCCGAGCCAGTCCTCGACCTTGGCGACACCGGCCTCGTGGATGGCGACGGTGCGCTTCTTCTCGTCGACCTCGTAGTCGCCGGTCTCCTCGATGCCCTTGAGCTGGTTGCCCGCCTCGCCCCGGGTCAGACGGGTGACCAGCTTGGCGAAGTCGCCGTACCACTTCGTGGCCTGGTCGGCGGGGCCGGAGATGATCAGCGGCGTACGCGCCTCGTCGACGAGGATGGAGTCGACCTCGTCGACACAGGCGTAGTTGTGGCCGCGCTGGACGAGCTCGTCCTTGGACCAGGCCATGTTGTCGCGCAGGTAGTCGAAGCCGAACTCGTTGTTCGTGCCGTACGTGATGTCGCAGTTGTACATCTCGCGGCGCTGGGAGGGCGACATGTTGGCCAGGATGCAGCCGATGGACAGGCCCAGGAACTTGTGGACCCGGCCCATCATCTCGGAGTCGCGCTCGGCCAGATAGTCGTTGACCGTGATGATGTGGACGCCCTTGCCGGACAGGGCGTTCAGATAGGCGGGGAGCGTGCCGACGAGGGTCTTGCCCTCACCGGTCTTCATCTCGGCGACATAACCGAGGTGCAGCGCGGCGCCGCCCATCAGCTGTACGTCGTAGTGGCGCTGGCCGAGCACTCGCTTGGCGGCCTCACGGACGGTCGCGAACGCCTCGGGCATGAGGTCGTCCAGGCTCTCACCGTCTTCGTAGCGCTGCTTGTACTCGTCGGTGAGCGAGCGCAACTCGGCGTCGGAGAGGTTGACGAAGTCCTCTTCGATGGAGTTGACCTGGTCCGCGATGCGGTGCAGTTTGCGCAGGATCTTGCCTTCGCCTGCACGCATGAGCTTGTTGAAGACGGACACTGAGGTTGGTCTCCTTGCCGGTCGGGCCTGGCACTGGGTCTGTGGTGGACACTGGCGCGGGCACGGCAGGTGGGCCCTACCGCATCGGCCATCGTAAGCGAGGACCCCGCCGCGTCGGGAGGTCCATCGCCACTGAGGCCTGCTGTCCGCCACCAGGTGAACGCGCGGGAAGCGCGGAAGGTGCCGGGAGACCGGCAAAAGTGCTCGCATCGGCTCGCCGGTCTGACCAGAATCCCGGCATGGAGCCGATCACACTCACCACCGAACGCCTGCTGCTGCGGAGCTTCACGCCAAAGGACACGAAGGCCGTGCACCAGGCCTGCCAGGATCCCGACATCCAGCGGTGGACGACGGTTCCCTCCCCCTACGAGCATCAGCACGCGTCCGAGTTCACCGAGCGCATGGTCCCGGACGGCTGGCGCAACGGCACCATGTGCACCTTCGCCGTCCTGCCGCGCGAGGGCGGACCTCTGATGGCTTCGGTCGCCGTGACCATGCGCACCTTCTCGGGAACGTGGGAGATCGGGTTCTGGACGGGCAAGGAGCACCGGGGCCGAGGCGTGATGGCGGAGAGCGTGACCGCCGTGTCGCACTGGGCATTCATGAGGCTGGGCGCGACCCGGATGGAATGGCGGGCCGAGGTGGGCAACACGGCCTCGCGCGCGGTCGCCGAAAAGGTCGGCTTCCGTATGGAAGGGGAGCTGCGCGCGGCGCTGCTGAACAAGGACACCCTGCGGGACGTTTGGGTCGGCGGACTGATCCCTTCCGACCTGGGCCTGAAGAGCAACCATCCGTATCTGCCCAGCCGCTCCTGATCGGGGCCCTGTCCGGCTGTCAGTGGCGGCCTCTATCGTGCGGGACATGACGATGCCGCCGCCCACCCTCGAACTGTCCGCCGACGAGGCCCGCCGTATCGCGCTGCGCGCCCAGGGGTTTCTGGGCGCGCCGGACCGGCGCGGCGGGGTGCGGGGGGTGCTGCGCCACCTCGGCGCGGTGCAGCTGGACACGATCTCGGTGCTGGCGCGTTCACATGAGCTGATTCCGTACGCCAGGCTGGGCGCCGTCGGCCGCAAGGCGGTCGAGGACGCCTATTGGACGGACGGGCACAGCTTCGAGTACTGGTCGCACGCGGCGTGCATCCTGCCCGTCGAGGAGTGGCCGCACTTCGCCTTCCGCCGCCGCGCATACCGCGCTCGCCCGCAGTGGTACCACGAGCTGCCGGACGGTGCCTACGACGCGGTGATCAAGCGGCTGCGCGACGAGGGACCGCTGACCGCGACCGGCCTGGGCGGCGCCAACAACGGCGGCGAGTGGTGGGACTGGTCGGCTTCCAAGGTCGCCGTGGAGCGCGCGCTGATGTACGGCGAAGTGGTGTGCACCGAGCGGCGCAGCTGGAAACGGGTGTACGACCTTGCGGAGCGCGCCATTCCGGATGCCCTCCTGCACGACGCTCTGGACGACACCGAGTGTCTGCGTCGTCTCGTCCGCCTCGCCGGCCAGTCGCTCGGTGTGGGCACGCGCACGGACATCGCCGACTACCACCGCCTCAAGGGCGAGCAGTTCGACGCGGTGGTCGCGGACTCCGGGCTGGTGCCGGTCTCGGTCGAGGGCTGGGCGAAGCCCGCGTGGGCGGACCCGGAGGCTCTCGCCTCGACGCCGCGCGGCCGGCATCGGACGACCCTGCTCTCGCCTTTCGACTCCCTCATCTGGGAGCGGGCGCGCACCGAACGGATCTTCGGCTTCACCCACCGGCTCGAGGCGTACGTCCCCAAGCCGAAGCGGGTCCACGGGTACTTCGCGATGCCTCTGCTGGCGGGCGGGAAGCTCGTGGGCCGCGTCGACCCGGCGCGCGAGGGCAGAACCCTCGTGGCCCGCCAGGTCTCCTTGGAGACGCCGAAGGCCGTGGCGCCGATGGCGCAGGCGCTTCGGGAGGCCGCGGAGTGGGTGGGCTGCGACTCCGTCCGCATCGAGCGGGTCGACCGCCCCGAGCTGGCCGTGGACCTGGTCAAGGCCCTGGGCTGAGCGCGGCGGTTTGAGCGTCGACCGCTTCGATCGGCGAATTTCAAGAACGATCCGGCGGCCGACGGCTAGCGGATCTCGAGGATCTTCTCGCGCATGGCGTAGACGACCGCCTCCATCCGGGAATGCAGCTGCAGCTTCTCCAGGATGTTGCGCACATGGTTCTTGACCGTGTTCTCCGAGATGAACAACTCCTTCGCGATATCGCGGTTGTTCATTCCCGTGGCCACGAGCTTGAGCACTTCCAGCTCCCGGTCGGTCAACCGGGGAGCCGGCACCAGCCTGCGCTCGTCCGTGCGCTGGATCATCGACTTGAACTCGGTGAGCAGCTTGGACGCCATGGAGGGGCTGATCTGCGACTGCCCGTCGGCCACCGCACGGATGGCCGTCGCCACCTCGTCCGTGGAGATCTCCTTGAGGAGGTAACCCGTGGCACCGGCCTTGATCGCCTCGTAGAGGTCGGCTTCCTCGTCGCTGATCGTCAGCATGATGATCTTCGCGCTGGGCGCCACCTCCTTGATCGAGGTGCACGCCTCGATGCCGCCGCGCTTGGGCATCCGTACGTCCATCAGAACGATGTCCGGCAGCAGATCCGCCGCCTTGTCCACGGCCTCCGCCCCGTCGCCCGCCTCGCCGACGACCTCGATGCCCTCCTCGTGCGCGAGGACGATCTCGAGCCCCCTCCGGAACAGCGCGTGGTCGTCGACCACCAGGACCCGGATCGGCTCCCTGCCTGCGCCGGCCGCCTCCTCGTCACTGTGCGCTGCGGTGTCCGTATGTGTCTCACCGGGGTGGTCCGCATCACCGTGCACCGGACCGAAACTGTCCGCCATCGTTCCTCCCCCTGAAGGCCGTGGCCTGAAGATCATGTGTGGTTCGCCAACCTCAGTACGCGGCGCACCGGTTGGCTTCTCAACGTCATGCTTTCATGCCCGGACGACAGAACGGTGATCCTGTTGTTGCACGAGGGTGCCCCTGGGGGCGCACAGCGCACTCCAGGGGCACCAATTCCTCGCCGGCGGGGCTACGGGATGTGCGGCGTCAGCCGCCGAGCGCTCCTCCGGCACCGCCCGCCTCCGAGCCGGCCAGCGGGTCGGTCTCCAGGTGGATGACACCGTAGTCGTAGGCGTGTCGCCGGTAGACGACACTGGGCTGCTTCGTCTCGGAGTCGACGAAGAGATAGAAGTCGTGCCCGACCAGCTCCATCTCGTAGAGCGCCTGGTCGAGCGTCATCGGTGCTGCCGTGTGCAGCTTCTCGCGGACCACCAGCGGCCCTTCGCCCTGTACTTCGATCGAGCCGATCTTGGTGGTGGGAATGGCCTCCGCCACCTGCTCGGCGATGGGCCGGCCGTTGCCGGCGCTCAACTCTGCGACGCCCGGGACGACATCGACCACCTCGGCCGCGGACAGACGGCCGTTGCCACGTCGGTTGTGGCGCTTCTCGTGCTGCTTGCGAAGCCGTGCCTCCAGCTTGCCGGTTGCGAGGTCCAGCGCTGCGTACGGATCGCCGGCAGCGGCCTCCGCCCGGATCACCGGGCCGCGCGAGCGGAGTGTGATCTCCACGCGGTCGGAACGGTCGGCCTGCCGCGGGTTGTGCTCCTTGGACACCTCGACGTCGAGGCTGATCACCTTGCCGTCGAGCTTCTGGATCTTCTCCAGCTTCAGCTTCTCGGCCACGTGCTTGCGGAACCGCTCGGGCACCTCGGTCTTGCGGCCCTTGACGACGATGTCCACGCAGAACTCCGTTCCCGGATTCGCTCCGCCCGCTCACCGGCTGCGGAGCTCCTCCCACTTGCACCAGGCTCCGGTGGTCTCCGGGGCCTCGGACTTGGCGACTTTCACTCCTCCTCCCCAGCCGACAAGATCTCCACTCACCCGACTTTTCGAGAGTGACGCCGCCGCTCGTTCCCGGCTGGGAAAACCGGCAGCACATTCGGTGAGGGAGGCCGTTCGCCATTCCTCACACCGAACATAGCTCTCTCGGACGGGTGTCGGCACCCGCTACCCGGAGGTACCTCCGATCAGGCGTTTTTGCCCTCTCACTACCTGCAACGATGCAAGTTCCCGGTCAGTTCCGGTTTAATTCGAAGGAGAGCGGCGGAACTGCGACAACGGCTGCAATCGGCCGATCGAACCACGCGGAATCCGGGTCCGCGGCGGCACTCAGTGCCCGCGCTGCCTCGGCCAAAGAAGCGCCTGTCGTCATGACATCGTCCACGATCACCGCCCTGCCGCCCCCCAGAAGGCGTGCGCCACCGGGTCGTACCTCAAGCGCCCCTGAGAGGTTCTCGAGCCTCTGGCGGGCCGTGAGACCCGCCTGATCTGCCACCCAGCGCCGCTGTCGCAGCACCGGCAGCACTCCCGCCGCCCTTCCCGTACGCCTCAGTTCACCCGCCGCCGCCCGGGCGATACGCCGTGCCGCGTCATGACCGCGTGCCCTGACGACACTGCGGGCGGACGGCACGGGCACCAGCAGCAACGGCACCTGCGGACCCGGTACATCCGCCACGGCCGCGCGAACCGCTCCGGCCAGCGCCGCACCGAGTGGACCGGCCAGCCCCATGGCACCGCGCTCCTTGTGCGCCAGAAGTACCGCGCGGACGCAGTCGGCGTAGACGGCGGCGGCATGCACCACGGGCAGCTCCGCCGGTGCCGGCACCGGCCCGGCCCGGCGTGCCGCAGCCCCGAGCAGGGCATCCGCGCACCCCGCGCACAGCTGCGTACGCGGCGCGCCGCAGCCACCGCAGACGGCCGGAAGGACCAGCCCGGAGATCTCCCGCCACCACCCCCGCATGACATCACTGTGCCGATGCGGCACGCACCCCGCCACCCCTGTGGAAAACGGCGGAGCGGCGGTCGGGGCCCGGAATCGTGCCTCCTACCCCGGATAGACCGGCGAGGACCCCTTCTTGACCAGCGTCTGCCAGTTGGCGCCGACCGGAAGCCGCACGATGCCGTCCTCCGCCGAGTAGGCGACCAACGGCCGGCTCTCGTCGTCCGAAGCGGCAACCGACTTCACCTGGTTGAGGCCGGGCAGGATCCCGTTGGGGACGGTCGAGCCGTCGGTCTGGATGTAGCGCACCTGCTGCACCCCACCGGCTTCCTTGCCGACCACCACCAGCCGGCTGGGCCCGGCCCACGAAACGGCTGTCACCGTCTCCAGCTGCGGTGCGGCGGGCCGCAGTTCGGTGACGGTCACCACGGCGTCGTCACCGCCGCCCTGCCGTTCCACTCGTCCGATCTTCAGGGTCGTACTGCCGTCCTTCGTCAGCAGCAACGCGATCCGCGCGCCGTCCGCCGACACCTTCACCGCCTCGATGCGCGCCCCGTCCAGCCCGGGGACGATCTTGACTTCCTCCGGTGCTTCCGCTCCGTTCGCCAAACGCTTCAGCGCCGGCCGGCTCGGATCGCGGTCGGCCACCCACACATCGCCGCGGCCGTCCCAGCTCGGCGCGGACAGACGGTTGTCACGCCCCTTGCCCGAACTCGTGATCACTGGGTCGCCCAGCTCGCTGTTGGAAACGATCGACGAGACGTACAGCCCGCCGGCGTCGTACGAGACCGCCGCCGCATTGTGCTCGTCCCGGGCCACGCCGACCGAGCTCATCTCGAGCCTGCCGTCGCCGAACGGCCCCGCCACGTTCTGCGGTTCGCCGGTTTCGTTGTCGCCGGCCTCCAGGACCGCCAACCGCTGCTTGCTGTCGACGAAGTACTGGTTGTCGGGCCGGCCTGTGGAATGGTCCGGCGCGTACTCCTTCGCCTGCCCGGCGCTCAGCACGCACAGCTGCGCTCCGTCCGCGCGGAGCAATTCCACCTGCTCGAGGCGGGCCGACGTGAGATCCCTGATGGTGAACAGGATCTGCGCCGCCATCTTCATGCACTGCGGCCGGCCCACATGGGACGCCCTGCCGCCGAGCGGCACCTTCAGGCCGTTGCGGTCGTCGAAAGCCAACGACCTGGCACCGTCGAGCTTCAGCCCCGTGCCGCTGGGGAACCTCGACTCGACAACCGGCTTCAGCCAGTTCGTCGGACCTTCCAGGAGCGCCTTGACCGCCTGGGTCACCGGGTCCATCCGGGTCACCGGGTCCTGCCGCTGTCGTATGAAGACGGGGTCGGCGACCATCACGTCCCGCCCGGAGGCGAAGTAGTACTTGTTGACCGAGCGATAGTTGCGCTCGAAGTCGGACGCGCCCAGCAGCAGTCCGGACGGCAGGCTGTCGATGCGCCACTGCTTGCCGTCCTGCCCGCCCTTCCGCGACAGGTGGATGGTCCTGCGGTAGTCGCTGGGAGGGACGGGCTGATAGGCGTGCTGGGCGTCGACCGTGGCGATCTGCTGACCGAGCAGGGGATAGCTCATCCCCGGGTTGTCCCTGCGGCCGGGCACCGGCGTACCCGGGTCGGGAGCCGCTGCCAGAACCGTGGTGCTCTCCTGCGGCCGCCACTTCTTCGACGCCTCGGGTGTCAGGTAGGAGCGGGCCGTGTCGAAATTGGTGTCGTCACTGGTCATCGCCTCCAGGAAGCCCGTGACGATCTCGTCGGGCGTGGCGTCCTTCCTCGGCGGAACCGCATACACCCGGACCTGTGAGTCGGCCCGCTGGGACGCCTTCACCGCGTGGACGTCACCGCTGTCCGGCATCGAGGCGCAACCGGCCAGCAGCACACCGCTGCAGCCGAGCAGCGCGGAGGCGCGCCGCGCCCCCAGCCGCCCGTGACGACGGGTCTCAGCGCCCACGAATCGTGTCCTTCCGGTCCGAAGAAACCTGTGCCACGGGGTCGTCGCCCCGCTCTCCACCGGGCCGTGCCACGACGCGGGAGCCGCTGCCCGGCAGCGCCGCAGGATCGACCTCGGGGGGCGCCGCGCGCGGCGGCAGCGGAGACAGATCCGGCGCCTTCTGAGCGGGCACGGACGTCAGCCGGTGCCCGTCCGCCTCAGGTACTCCCGACGAGCGGGCACGCTCCCTGTTCTGCCGCGAGTCCTCCGGCTCCAGCGGTATCGGAGAGCCCCGCAGCGGCTCGTCCGCCGTGCGCGGCAGCGTCAGACGGAACTGCGAACCGCCACCCGGCTCGCCCCAGGCCTGCAGCCAGCCGCCGTGCAGCCGCGCGTCCTCGACGGCGATGGACAGGCCCAGACCGGTACCGCCGGTGGTACGCGCCCGCGCCGGGTCGGCACGCCAGAACCGGCTGAACACACGAGTCGCCTCGCCCGGCTTCAGCCCCACCCCGTAGTCCCGTACCGCGACCGCGACGGCACCGCCGGCCACCGCCATACGCACCACGACGTCCTTGCCGTCACCGTGCTCGACGGCGTTGACCACGAGATTGCGCAGCACGCGCTCGACACGGCGGGCGTCGGCCTCGGCGACGACCGGCTGCTCGTCGCCGACCACCCGTATCCGGCTGCCCTTGCGCTCCGCCAGCGGCTCGGCACCGCCGATGACCCGCCGTACGACGTCGCGCAGGTCTATCGGCTCGGCCTCGAGCGCCGCCGCGCCTGCGTCGAAACGGCTGATCTCGAGCAGGTCGGAGAGCAGCGACTCGAATCGGTCGAGCTGGTCACCCAGGAGCTCCGCGGAACGCGCCGTCACCGGATCGAAGTCGCTGCGCGCCTCGTGGATCACATCGGCCGCCATCCGCACGGTCGTCAGCGGTGTGCGCAGCTCGTGCGAGACGTCCGAGACGAAGCGGCGCTGCATCCTGGAGAGCTCCTCCAGCTGCTGGATCTTCAGCTGAAGGTTCTGCGCCATCTTGTTGAAGGCCTCACCGAGGCGGGCGATGTCGTCCTCACCGGTGACCTTCATCCGCTCCTGGAGCCTGCCGGCGGCGAGCCTCTCCGCGATGCCCGCCGCCATGCGGACGGGCGTGACGATCTGCCGCACCACGAGCCAGGCGATCGCCCCGAGCAGCACCACCACGAACAGCCCGGCAGTCGCCAGGGTGCCTCTGACCAGGTTGAGCGACTGCTCCTCCTGCGCCAGCGGGAAGAGGTAGTACAGCTCGTAGGGGTTTCCCTCGATGTCGTTCAGCTGGGTGCCCACCACGAGCCCGGGCTCCGGGTCGGGCACGTCGTCGGTGTACTTGATGCTGAGGTACGTCTCGAACGTCCCCGCGCCCTGCCCGACGGCGTCCCGCAGGTCCTGCGGGATGCTCGCCGGGTCCACGCCGCCGGACGTCCGCGGCGCGCGGCTGGAACCGGCACCCTGCGCGTCGGCGCTGAGCGCCACCACGTCGAACGCGCCCTGCCCGCCGCTGGAAAGCTGCACCACCAGATCGGACCGCCAGGTGCGGGCGTTCCCGTCAGCCGCGGTGTCGTCCTGCCCGCCGCCGGGGCCGACCGGAGCGTTCGCCTTCTCACGGGCCACGGCGAACCCGCCGGCCGCCTGGCTCTGCGCCGCCTTGCTCTTCGCGTCGAGCAGACCGTTGCGCACCTGCCCGATGACGACGAAGCCCAGCAGCACCACGACGCCGAGCGACATCAGCAGCGTGCTCACCACCACGCGGAGCTGGATGTTCCGCCGCCACAGCCTCAGTGCGGGCAGCAACGGACGGCGCACCCAGCGCATGACGAGACGCGGTACGGGCCCGCCGGGGGCACTGTCCTGGAGCAGCCGTCCGCCATGGAGCAGACGGCCGAATCGCGAGGGCCCACGCCCCGACCCGGCAGCCCGCCCCGTACGGACTCCCGGCTCGCCGGGCTTCGGAGCAACGCTGCCACTGGACATGTCAGCTCGGCCCGGCCTTGTAACCGACACCACGGACGGTCACCACGATCTCCGGCCGCTCCGGGTCCTTCTCGACCTTGGAGCGCAGCCGCTGCACGTGGACATTGACCAGCCGCGTGTCGGCGGCATGGCGATAACCCCACACCTGCTCCAGCAGCACCTCACGGGTGAAGACCTGCCAGGGCTTGCGTGCGAGCGCGACCAGCAGATCGAACTCCAGCGGGGTGAGAGCTATCGACTGCCCGTCCCGCTTCACCGAGTGGCCTGCGACGTCGATGACCAGGTCGCCGATCGTCAGCTGCTCCGGCGCGGGCTCCTCCGACCTCCGCAGCCGCGCCCGGATCCGGGCGACGAGCTCCTTCGGCTTGAACGGCTTGACGATGTAGTCGTCGGCCCCGGACTCGAGACCCACCACGACATCGACGGTGTCGCTCTTGGCAGTGAGCATCACGATCGGAACACCCGACTCGGCCCGGATGAGCCGGCACACCTCGATGCCGTCCCGGCCGGGCAGCATGAGGTCCAGCAGCACCAGATCCGGCTTGGCCTCCCTGAAAGCGGCAAGTGCCTTGTCACCGTCCGCTACGAACGACGGCTCGAAACCTTCACCACGCAGCACAATGCCGAGCATCTCGGCAAGTGCGGTGTCGTCGTCGACGACAAGGACTCGTCCCTTCATATTCGACATCATCCCATTAGCTAATCGTTACCTGGCGTGACCTGGCACACAGCTCCGCTATTCCGCCCCCGGTGACCGGCGACAACACCCCCTCCTCGGTGACGATCGCCGTCACCAGATCCGGCGGCGTGACATCGAACGCGGGGTTGTACGCCTGGGTTCCCAGGGGGGCTACGGACAGCCCACCGCTTCCGGCACCGGCCGCTGCGGACTGCGGGGATGTTACCTCCGTCACCTCATGCCCCGGTCGCTGCTCCACCTCGATCGCCGCCCCGTCCGGGGTGGTCAGGTCCACGGTCGTCGTCGGGGCGACCACGATGAACGGCACATGGTGGTACTTGGCCAGGACCGCCAGCGGGTAGCTCCCGACCTTGTTGGCCACCGAGCCGTCGGCGGCGATCCGGTCGGCCCCGATCAGTACGGCGTCCACCTCACCGGCCGCAAAGAGCGACCCCGCGGCGTTGTCGGTGAGCAGCGTGTAGGGCAGCCCGTTACGTGCCGCCTCGTACGCCGTCAGACGGGAGCCCTGCAGCAGCGGCCTCGTCTCGTCCACCCACAGCCTTCGCAGCCGCCCGGCCCGGTGCGCCGAGAGCGCCACGGCGAATGCCGTCCCTTCGCCGCCGGACACCAGAGCCCCGGTGTTGCAGTGCGTCAGGATCCGGTGACCGCCCCCGGGCAGCAGCTCCTCCAGAAACTCCAGCCCGTGCACCGCCATGCGCCTACTGCTCTCGGCGTCCGTCCGGTGCAGTTCCTTGGCCGCCGTGAGCGCGGCAGTGGCAGCCTGCACGGTGTCGCCGCCCTGCGCGAGGGCCGTCCGATACGCCGAGGCCGCCAAGCGCACCCCGTACCCGAGATTCACCGCGGTGGGCCGCGCCGTCTCCAGTAGCTCCACAGCCTCCTCGACATCGAAGCCCCGCACCGCGGCGAGCGCCACACCGTAGGCACCGGCGATGCCGAGGACCGGAGCTCCGCGCACGGCAAGGGTGCGGATCGCCCGCACCAGGGCCGGAACGTCGGTGCAGACCAGCTCGACCTCCTCAGCAGGCAATCGGGTCTGATCGAGAAGGACCAGTACAGGCCCCTCGGGCGGCTCGTCCCAGCGCAGCACCGGAAGCTTGGGCGGCTCGGCACCGGCCTGGTTTTGTGCGTACTGATCAGCCATCCGCCCAGTCTGCCCGCTGACGCTTCGACAATGAAGGCAGGAAGGAGACCCGGGCCCCGGTCCACCGAGGGCCTGCGCGTGGCACGATGGCTGCCAACCGGCCGCCCCGACGGGCGGAAGGCCACCGTGAACGTGCCGCCACCACGAGGCGGCCCCGCGACCAATCCATGAGGTGGACGACCGTGAACGACACTCCGGGCTGGGCATCGCCCGGATCGGCTCCCTCCGAAGGGCAGAACTCCGGCGTGCCGCACCCTGCCCCGCCCGTCGACGGAAGCGGTCCCTCCTCGAAGTGGTCCAAGGAGCAGCCGCCACCGGGGCAGTGGTCTGCGCCGACCGGCCCCGGCCGGGCCCCCGGGCCGCCCCCGCCCTCCTGGGGCGGAGGCCGGCAGGACGGCGGCTGGGGTCGGCCTCCGGCCGCGGCCAAACCCGGCGTCATCCCGCTCCGCCCCTTGGGGGTCGGGGAAATCCTGGACGGCGCGGTCTCGACGCTGCGCGCGCACTGGCGCCCGATCCTGGCTGTGACGATCACGGTCTCGGTCATCTCCCAGATCTGCAGCATCCTCGTGGAGCGCTACCTGCTCCCCGCACCTCCCGACGTCGACCCGAACGCGACGCCCGAGGAGGCGCTGCAGCAGTCGGTCGACTCTCTGCAGGCCAGCCTGCTGGCCATGGGTCCGGCCCTGCTCATCATGCTGATCGGCACACTGCTCACTACCGCACTGCTCACCGTGGTGATCAGCCGCTCGGTGCTGGGCCGCCCGGTCACTCTCGCCGAGGCCTGGCGCGAGGCCCGGCCCCGGCTGCCCCACCTGCTGGGTCTCACCCTGCTCCTGCCTCTGGGCAGCGCCGTGATCATGACGGTGGGCGTGCTGCCCGGGCTGCTGATCGGCGGCGCGGGTGTCCTCCTGTCCGTGCTCGGAGGCCTCGCCGCCATCACCGTGATCATCTGGCTGGTGATCCGCTTCGCCCTCGCTTCCCCCGCGCTCGTACTCGAACGCCAGGGTGTCATCGCGTCCTTGCGCCGCTCCGCGAAGCTGGTGCAGGGCGCTTGGTGGCGCACCTTCGGCATCACGCTGCTGACCGTGCTGCTGGCCTTCCTCGTGAACATGATCATCGCGGTTCCGTTCACGATCATCGCGTTCGCCGTGGACGGCGTCGGACTCAGCGATCTGTTCAGCGGTAACAGCCCCGACTTCGGCTGGGCGTTCCTCATCATCACGGGCATCGGCTCCGTGATCGCCTCCTCGATCACCTACCCGATCTCCGCCGGCGTGACGGTGCTCCTCTACGTGGACCAGCGCATCCGCCGCGAAGCCCTCGACCTCGAACTCGCGCGGGCAGCGGGCCTCCCCGGCTACGGGGCCGAGCCGCCCGGCAACAACGCCACCGGGGGCTGATGCGGTGTTGGGCACGGGGGGCGTGACGGCAGCGCTGCTGATCGGAACGAGCGACGACGTACCGGTGGACACTCCGCGCATTCCCGCCCGTGAGGCGGCGGAGCGTGAACTGTCCAGGCCGATGTACCACGAGAACGAACCGAACCTTCTCCAGCGCGCGCTGAACCGCTTCTGGGAATGGATCGACAGCCTCTTCGGCGCCGTCTCCGGAGGTGGACCGGGCGGCATGATCGGACTCATCGCCATCGTCCTCGTGGTCACCGCCCTGGCGGCCGCGCTCTGGTGGCGGCTCGGAAAGCCCCAGCGCGCGGCAGGCTCCGCCGACTCTCTGTTCGACGACAGCCCGCGCAGCGCCTCCGCACACCGCGCTGCGGCAGAAGCACACGCAGCCGCCGAACGCTGGAACCAGGCCGTGCAGGAACGCATGCGCGCCATCGTCCGGTCGCTGGAGGAACGGGCCCTCCTCGATGCCCGGCCCGGACGCACCGCCGACGAGGCGGCAGCCGAGGCGGGCCGCTCCCTGCCCGACCACGCCGACGAACTGCGCGCGGCAGCACGTGTTTTCGACGACGTCACATATGGCGGTCGCACCGCCGACCGGCGGGCTTGCGAGCGCTTGCGGGATCTTGACCTCAGTCTGGAACGCGCCAAGCCCCGGCTGACCACCGCTGCCCCGGGAGCGGCAGAATGACCGCGGCCAGCACCACCTCCATGTCCCCCACCACGCGCCAGGTGTGGAACCGCGTCCGTGGCCTCCTCCTGGCGATCACCCTCCTCGTCGTGGCGGGTATCGCCATGGCCGCCCTGCGTTCCGGTGACCATCACGGACAACTCGATCCGCGCTCCGCCGACCCGTACGGAAGCCGTGCCGTCGCCGAGCTCCTCAAGGACCGCGGAGTCTCCACCCGAGTGGTGACGACCCTCGACGAGGCCACCGCTGCGGCAGGCCCCGATACGACCCTCCTCGTCACGGAACCCGACATGCTGACCGATAATCAGCAGCATAGGCTTCGGTCCGCGACGGAGTCGTCCGAGGGACGCACGGTCCTGCTCTCCCCCGGCCCGGCCTCCCTCGGAATCCTCGTCCCCGGCGTGAAGGGGGACATCCCTTCCAAGGTCGACGCCCGGGAGCCACGGTGCGACTACCCCGCCGCCCGCAGAGCGGGCAGCGCCGACCTCGGCGGTGAGCGCTACTCCACCGACGCTCCGGGCGCCGACAGTTGCTACCCGAGCGACGGACTTCCCACCCTGCTCAGGCTCGACGGCACCGGCACGGGCACCGGCGACACCGTCCTCCTCGGCACCCCGGACATCCTCTACAACGAACGTCTCGACCAGCACGGCAACGCCTCCCTCGCCCTGCAACTCCTCGGGTCCCGCCCCGAACTCGTCTGGTACATCCCGTCACTCGACGACCCCTCGGCCGCACAACCCTCCGACGGCGAACCCGACGGGGAACGCGACGGTGAGCCCGGCGGCGACCGCAGCGAGGGCGAGGACGCCTTCTTCGACCTGATCCCGGGCGGCTGGCTGTGGGGCACGCTGCAACTCGCCGTCGCGGCCGTCCTGGCCGCCGTGTGGCGTGCCCGCCGGCTCGGGCCTCTGGTCACCGAGCGACTCCCGGTGGCCATCCGCGCGTCCGAGTCCGCCGAAGGACGCGCCCGCCTTTACCGCAAGGTGAACGCGCGCGACCGTGCCGCCGCCTCCCTGCGCGCCGCCACCAGAACCCGGCTCGCCCCGCTCCTCGGTGTCTCCTCAGCCGACACCCATTCACCCGAAGCACTGCTTCCCGCGGTCTCGGCCCAGATCTCGGACGGAGAGCGGGACATCCGCGCGCTGCTCTTCGGCCCTCCTCCGGCCGACGACAGCGCACTCGTCCGACTTGCAGACCAACTCGACGCCCTCGAAAGAGAGGTACGCACCTCATGAGCGCCCCGACCCCCGAGACAGCCGAGAACTCGGACCGCGCCCGCGCCTCGCTGGAGGCCCTGCGCTCCGAGATCGCCAAGGCGGTGGTCGGCCAGGACCCCGCTGTCACCGGTCTCGTCGTAGCCCTGCTCTGCCGCGGCCACGTCCTCCTCGAGGGAGTTCCCGGCGTCGCGAAGACTCTCCTCGTCCGCGCTCTTGCCGCCTCGCTCGAACTCGACACGAAGCGTGTCCAGTTCACCCCCGACCTGATGCCGAGCGACGTCACCGGGTCCTTGGTCTACGACACGCACACCTCAGAGTTCTCCTTCCAGCCCGGGCCGGTGTTCACCAACCTCCTGCTCGCCGACGAGATCAACCGCACCCCTCCCAAGACCCAGTCGTCGCTGCTCGAAGCGATGGAGGAGCGTCAGGTCACGGTCGACGGCACGCCTCGTCCGCTCCCTGAGCCTTTCCTCGTCGCCGCGACCCAGAACCCTGTCGAGTACGAAGGCACCTACCCGCTCCCGGAAGCGCAGTTGGACCGCTTCCTTCTCAAGCTGACGGTCCCCCTCCCCTCCCGCGATGACGAGATCAACGTCCTGACCCGTCACGCCGACGGATTCAATCCCCGGGATCTCGCGGCGGCGGGGGTGCGCCCCGTCGCCGGCCCCGCCGACCTGGAAGCGGCCCGTGCCGCCGTCGCCAAGACCTCGGTCTCGGCCGAGATCGCCGCCTATGTCGTCGATATCTGTCGTGCCACCCGCGAGTCCCCCTCGCTCACTCTGGGCGCCTCTCCTCGAGGCGCCACGGCGCTGCTGTCCACCGCCCGCGCCTGGGCCTGGCTCACCGGACGCGACTACGTCATCCCCGATGATGTGAAGGCCCTGGCCTTGCCCACCCTTCGGCACCGGCTCCAGCTCCGGCCCGAGGCGGAGATGGAGGGAGTCACAGCCGACTCCGTCATCACCGCGATCCTCGCCCACGTCCCCGTACCCCGCTGAGGCATGCAATGGCCCTCACCGGACGAACCGCGCTACTGGCCGCTCTCGGCTCTCTCCCCGTGGGCATCCTCGCCCCGAGCTGGACGGGGATGCTTGCCGTCAACGCGCCTCTCTCACTCGCAATCCTGTGCGACTACGCCCTCGCCGCGCCAGTGCGAACGCTCCGATTCACTCGAAGCGGTGACACAACCGTTCGACTCGGTGACACCGCCGAAGTGGAACTGACCGTCACCAATAGCTCCAGCCGCAGGCTCCGGGCACATCTCCGCGACGCCTGGCCGCCGAGCAGTTGGCTGCCAGGATCGGACCAGGCTGCGTCGCGCCACAAACTGAACGTGCCGGCTGGCGAGCGCCGCCGTGTCACCACGGTCCTGCGCCCCACGCGGCGGGGAGACCGCCACGCCGAACGCATCACCGTCCGCTCCTTCGGACCGCTGGGTCTTGCGGCCCGGCAGGGAAATCACGACGTCCCATGGACGGTCCGCGTCCTGCCGCCCTTCACCAGTCGTAAGCACCTGCCCTCACGCCTGGCGCGGCTGCGTGAACTCGACGGCCGGACGAGCGTTCTCATCCGCGGGCAGGGCACCGAGTTCGACAGCCTCCGGGATTACGTCCCAGGGGACGACACCCGTTCCATCGATTGGCGTGCCACGGCGCGTCGGACCACCGTCGCGGTACGCACGTGGCGCCCGGAGCGGGACCGGCACATCCTCATCGTCCTGGACACGGGCCGTACGTCGGCCGGTCGCGTGGGAGACGTACCACGGCTCGACGCCGCCATGGACTCCGCTCTCCTCCTCAGCGCACTGGCGTCGCGCGCGGGTGACCGAGTCGGCCTGCTGGCCTATGACCGCCGTATCCGGGCCCAGGTCCTGGGCCGCTCCGCCGGCGACATCCTTCCCGCCATGGTCAACGCTTTCGCTCCGCTGGAGCCGGAGCTCGTCGAGACCGATGCACGCGGCCTCAGCGCAGCCGCTCTGCAGAACGCTCCCCGTCGCTCATTGATCGTGCTTCTGACGAGCCTGGATGCCGCCCCGATCGAGGAGGGGCTGCTGCCCGTCCTCCCGCAGCTGGCCCAGCGCCACACCGTCCTGGTGGCCTCTGTAGCCGATCCGCACGTCGAGCTGATGACGAATGCGCGTGGTTCCATCGAGGGCGTTTACGACGCTGCGGCAGGGATCCAGGCCCTGACAGAGAGGCACCGCACGGCAGAGCAGCTGAAGCGTCATGGCGTCACTGTTGTCGATGCGACACCCGAGAACCTCGCGCCTGCCCTCGCCGACGCCTATCTGGCGTTGAAAGCCGCCGGCCGCCTCTGAACCCGGCAATAGCTTCTACCGGCACCCTTGTACCGCATACGGTAGATCCGCCCTGTACAGGGGGTCCGGGGGGTAAACGCAGAAGACGGCATCCGAGTGATTTCAAGCCCGCTGGGACGCGGCTGACC
>NZ_JBEXRZ010000138.1:0-18800 GCF_040613325.1 Streptomyces sp. NPDC006283
GCCCGTACAGGCCGAGCCCGACGGGTGGCGCGCATGGCCGGACCGCCGGGCGACCAAGCCGCGCAGCAGGGCCCATCTCAACTCCACCTCACGCGCCAGCCCCACCCGCGGCCGGTCCGGCCGCTGGGGCGCCGTGCCGCCGATCGACGTGAGCCACGACCACGTGTCCTTGACCGTGTCCCCCGCCGGGCGGCAGCGCAGGCCCGCCGCCAGAGCACGCCCCACCCCCAGGCCGTGCAGTGCGCCATGCGCCGGGTCGCTCCACGGGACCCAGATCGGCAGGTCCGACCACGGCGCGACGCCCGCGGCCAGGATCGCCTCCGCCGGCGTCCACCTGAGCCGTGCCGCCGAGCCCGTCACCGCCACGCACGCCTCGAGCAGTTCGCCCATGGTCGTGTGCCCCGGCTCACTGGCGAGGTTGTACGGCCCGTTCAGCCCCGCTTCCGCCGCGTCGAGCGTCCAGTCGGCGAGGTCGCGTACGTCGACGAACTGCAGCGGCGTCTCCCGCGGCCCGGGCGCCAGCACATCGCCGCCGCGCGCGATCCGTCCGAGCCACCACGGCAGCCGGCCGATGTTCTCCCACGGGCCGAGGATCAGACCCGAGCGCACCAGCAGCGAACGGCCCTCACCGATGGCGTCCAGTACCGCCAGTTCGCCGCCGCGCTTGGCCTCGGCGTAGGGCACGTCTCCCGCGTCCGGCGACCCCATCACGACGGGGGCGCTCTCGTCGTAGCCGGCCGCCGGCGGCCAGACGTACACCGAGCAACTCGACACGTAGGCATAGCGGCCCACCCGCCCCGCGAGCAGCCGCGCCGTGTCCCGGACGGCGGACGGCGCGCCCGACCAGGTGTCGACGACAAGGTCCCACGCGCCGTCCGCGAGCGCGGCCAGGCCGCCGCCGTCCTCGGCGGTGCGGTCGCCGATCCGTGAGGTGACACCGTCCGGCGCCGCGTGCCGTCCGCGGTGGAAGACGGTGACGTCCCATCCGCGGGCGAGCGCCGACTCGGTCACCGCCCGCCCCGCGAACTCCGTACCGCCCAGAATCAGTAGCTTCATGCTCCCGACTCTGCCCCGCGGCCGGCTGCCGGGGAAAGCGGTTCTGCTTCCGGGAGAAGAACGCGTACCCGCGGTCACTCTCCCGGACCCGGACGCGGGATGGCAGCATGTGCGGACGATGACGGATGCCCGGTCGCCCCTGCGCGCCCTTCGGGCCGCGCTTTTCGCGGCGGTGGCCGTCATCCTCGCCGCGATGGGGCATTCGTCCCTGTCTGCGTACGATCTGCCGCCCTCCGCTCTGCTCATCGCGCTCTGTGTCACCTGGGCCGGTGGCTGGCTCGCTGCCGGCCGCCGTCGCGGTGTCCGCGCCATCGGCGCGGGGCTCCTCGCCGTGCAGGGGGCGCTGCACCTGATCTTCTCCGGCGGCCGGCCGTCCGCCGTGCAGCACCATCACGGGCACCAACGCGTGGACGTGGGCACCGACCTCGCCGCCGACAGCGGCATGCTCGCCGTGCACCTCGTCGCCGCCGCCGGCTGCGCGCTGTGGCTGGCCCATGGCGAAGCCGCGCTCTTCCGCCTCGCGCGCACCGCGTTGGCCACCGCCTTCACCCCGCTGCGGCTGCTGCTCACCGCCGTACGGCTGCCCGAACCGCCCCGGCCGGCGCCCCGCCCGGCAGCCCGGCCGAGCCGCCTTCACGGTGTCGTCCTCGCACACATCGTCGTCCGCCGCGGTCCACCCGCGCCCGCCGTCCCCCGCGCCACGGCCTCCGGAGCCGCCATCTGACCCGGGGGCCGCCCTCCCCATGTCAGAAACGACTCCCGAGGACCGTTATGTCCATTGACGCGCCCGACCAGGGCATCGCACCGAAGGCCGAACCCGGCCCGGCCGAAACGAAGTCCACCTGGGGCGCGCTGCGCCCGCTCGTTCTCCGGCTGCACTTCTACGCAGGGCTGCTGATCGCCCCGCTGCTCCTCCTCGCCGCCGTCAGCGGCCTGCTCTACTCGCTGTCCTTCCAGGCCGAGAAGTTCGTCTACCGCCACGAACTCAGCGCCCCGGTCACCGGCCCGTCCCTCCCGCTCGAGGCACAGGTCGATGCCGCACGCACGGCGAATCCGGACGGCACCGTCACCGCCGTGTGGCCGTCGTACGAGGACGGGGCGACCACCCGCGTCCTGATGACCGACCCCGAGGTGGAGGAGGGCAAGTCCCTTGCCGTCTTCGTCGATCCGTACACCGCGGAGATACGGGGTGAGCTCCCCTCGTACGGCAGCTCCGGCGCGCTCCCGCTGCGGGCGTGGCTCGACGAACTCCACCGCGATCTGCATCTGGGCGACTTCGGCCGCAACTACAGCGAGCTCGCCGCCAGCTGGCTGTGGGTCGTCGCGCTGGGCGGGCTCCTGCTGTGGTTCGGACGCCGACGCCGCACCAAGCGGGCGCTGATCCTGCCCGAGCGCGGTACGACCGGACGCCGCAGGACGCTGTCGTGGCACGGTTCTGTCGGACTGTGGGCCGTTGCCGGGCTCGTCGTGCTCTCCGCCACCGGCCTGACCTGGTCCCGGTACGCGGGCGAGAACATCGGCGCGGTCCAGGACCAGCTGGGCGGCGCCACCCCCACCGTCTCCGCCGCGCTCGAGGCGGGCGCAGGCGGCGGGGACGGGCACGAAGGCCACGGCGGCACCGGCCAGGGAGCGCAGCACAAGGGCGCGGACGTCGGTATCGACAACGCCGTGGCCGCCGCCCGGGGCGCCGGCGTCGACGGCAGGATCGCCGTGACACTGCCGGCCGACGGCAGCGGTTACGTCGTCAAGGAGACCGACACCCAGTACCCGGTCCACCTCGACTCGGTGGCCGTCGACCCCGCCGACGGCCGCGTCATCGACGAACTGCACTTCGACGACTATCCGTTGCTCGCCAAACTGACCCGCTACGGCATCGACGGCCACATGGGGGTCCTCTTCGGCCTGGTCAACCAGCTCGCCCTGGCCGCCCTCATGGTCGCCCTGATCCTCCTCATCGTCTGGGGCTACCGCATGTGGTGGCTGCGCAGACCGACGAAGGAACGCAGGCTGAGCGCCGGCCGGCCCATGCCGCGCGGCGCCTGGCGCAAGGTGCCGGTCACGGCGCTGCTGCCGCTCGCCGCGGCGACGGCCCTCGTCGGCTGGTTCGTGCCGATGCTCGGCATCAGCCTGCTGGTGTTCCTCGCCGTCGACATCACACTCGGTGCTGTCGCGAAGGCACGGGCCACGTCCGTTTCCCAGGGAACGGATTCCTGACGGATTCCTAGGGGACGTACTTGTAGCCGACCCGCCGCACGGTCTTGATCGTGCGGCGGTGCTCGGCCCCCAGCTTGCGCCGCAGCCGCGCCACGTGGACGTCGACGGTACGGCCGTCGCCGACATGCCCGTACCCCCACACCGTGGTGACGAGCTGGTCGCGGGTGTGCACCCGGTGGGGGTGCGCCACCAGGTGTGCGAGCAGCTCGAACTCGAGGTACGTCAGGTCCAGCGTCCGTCCGTCGACCTCGGCGGTGCGCTGCACCGCGTCGATCAGCACGGGACCCTCCGCGGCCCCGGGATCCTTGACCGGCGTGAGCGGCGGCTGCCGGTCGGCCGGCACGAGCACGAGGTAGCCGACCATCGGAGGCTGCCCCGGCAGCGTGGGCAGGGTGTGCTGCGGAGCGGGCAGCCAAGTGGCCCCCGGCGGAAGGAGATCGGCGACGTCGACGACCTCGTCACGATCGACGGCACGAAGACGGTGGCGGCCGACGGGGGCCTCGAGGGTTGCGGTGGGGACAGCGGAGATGGATCGGGTGTTCGCCATGACGGACCAGCTCTTTCGCGCGGAAGGGAGACGGACGCAGTACGTCGTGCGCGCGGGCCGAAGACCGGGATGAGCGGCTTTAGAGGGCCGGCGCGTTCATCGCGCGGCAACACACCCGGTCGAAGTCATGGTGCTGTCGGGAAGGCCAGAACGGCTCGAGGTCGGTGCGACCCGTCGCGATGCTCCCCTGATTCCTGGCCATGCCCCTATTCAAGCAGACGCAACGCGCCCGCAGCAGGCTCCTCTCATACGTTGATACGCAATCCGGCCGACGCTCCCGGCTGTTGACCGTGCACGGACTCAGGAAGGGGGCGCCCGCCTCGTCGGCGGACGCCCCCTTCACGGAGCTTCAGGCGCTCAGACCTGACCGGCCTTCTCCAGCGCCGAGCAGCAGGTGTCCACCAGCAGGCGGGTCACCACGTACGGGTCGACGTTGGCGTTCGGGCGGCGGTCCTCGATGTAGCCCTTGCCGTCCTTCTCGACCTGCCACGGGATGCGGACCGAGGCGCCGCGGTCGGAGACGCCGTAGCTGTACTCGTTCCACGGGGCGGTCTCGTGCAGACCGGTCAGGCGGTCGTCGATGCCCGCGCCGTAGTTCTTGACGTGGTCGAGCGGCTTCGAGCCCTCACCGAGCGACTCGCAGGCGGTGATGATCGCGTCGTATCCCTCGCGCATCGCCTTCGTGGAGAAGTTGGTGTGCGCGCCCGCGCCGTTCCAGTCGCCCTTCACCGGCTTCGGGTCCAGCGTCGCGGAGACCTCGAAGTCCTCCGCGGTGCGGTAGAGCAGCCAGCGGGCCACCCACAGCTGGTCCGCGACCTCGAGCGGGGCGAGCGGGCCGACCTGGAACTCCCACTGACCGGGCATGACCTCGGCGTTGATGCCCGAGATGCCCAGCCCGGCCTGGAGGCAGTTCTCCAGGTGGGCCTCGACGACGTCACGGCCGAAGATCTCGTCGGCGCCGACGCCGCAGTAGTAGCCGCCCTGCGCGGCCGGGAAGCCGCCCTCGGGGAAGCCCAGGGGGCGGGCGCCCTTGAAGAAGGTGTACTCCTGCTCGATGCCGAAGATCGGCTCCTGCGCGGCGAACTGCCCGTAGACCTCGGCCAGCGCGGCACGGGTGTTGGACTCGTGCGGCGTCATGTCCGTGTTGAGGACCTCGCACAGCACGAGGACGTCGTCGCCGCCACGGATCGGGTCCGGGCAGGTGAAGACCGGCTTGAGCACGCGGTCCGACGCGTGGCCCTTCGCCTGGTTGGTGCTGGACCCGTCGAAGCCCCAGATGGGCAGCTCGTCGAGGCCGGCGGCGGAGCCCGTCATGATCTTCGTCTTCGAGCGAAGCTTGGCGGTCGGCTCGGTGCCGTCGATCCAGATGTACTCAGCCTTGAAGGTCACGGGGTCTCATCCTTTGCGGGTGCAGCGGTATGCCGCGCAGCTTGGCAATACGCGATTTCCCAGCCGTTGCCCGTTTGTGAACCCCACGTTACGCAGGGAAAATCGCGGGTCGGGAGCGGCGTGTCGAGCGTGCTTCCCCGGCTTTCCCGTGCTTTTTGAGCTTGCACGGCAGCGCCGGTGCGCCGCCTCGAAGAGCCGGAACGTCCCGGAAGCGCGACACAGGCAAGTTCCGCCGCCGTGCACACTGGGGCGCATGACGAAGCAGACGCAGCAGCTGCGTATCGGGCTCCTCGGCGCCGGCCCGTGGGCACGGATGACGCAGGCCCCGGCGCTGGCCGGTCACCCGGATGTCGTGTTCAGCGGGGTGTGGGGGAGGCGGCCCGACGCGGCCGCGACGCTCGCCGACGCCCACGGCACGGCGGCGTTCACCGGTGACGACGGCATCGACGCCCTCTTCGCTGTCAGCGACGCCGTCGCCTTCGCGCTGCCGCCGGACGTCCAGGCCCCTCTCGCGGCCCGGGCCGCGGCCGCGGGCTGCCATCTGCTGCTGGACAAACCGGTCGCCACGGACGTCGCCGCGGCGCGTGCGGCGGCAACGGCGGCCGAGAAGGCGCGGGTCGCGTCGGTGGTGTTCTGCACGCTGAGGTTCGCCGCGGCCACGGCGCCGTGGGTGGCGGAACAGGCCGCTGAGGACGGGTGGTTCACAGCGCATGCGCAGTGGCTCGGCTCGCTGTACGCGGACGACTCGGACAGCCCGTTCGCGGCGTCGCCGTGGCGTCGGGAGAAGGGCGGCCTGTGGGACGTGGGCCCGCACGCGCTTTCGGCGCTGATCCCGGTACTGGGCGACGTGACAACGCTGTCGGCAGGCCGTGGCCCTGCTGACACCGTGCACATGGTGCTCCGGCACTCCTCGGGGGCATCGAGCACCGTGACGCTGGGCCTCAGCGCGCCGGGCAAGGTGGCGGGGACGAGCCTGGTGCTGCTGGGCGAGCGGGGGAGGGCGGAGCTGCCCGACGGGTGGGGCGACCCGGTGGACTCGTTCCGCACGGCCGTGGACGCGCTGCTCGAGGCCGTACGGACGGGCAGGGCGCACGACTGCGACATCCGCTTCGGGGTCCGGCTCACGGAGATCCTGGCGGAGGCGGAGGCGCAGATCGCCGGGGAGGTGCCGTAGCCGCAGGGCCGGCGGGGGCGTTACCGGGGCCTGCGGCTACGACGGCTGGGCGGCCGCGCGGTCGGGGCGGTCGTCCGCAGTCCGCCGCCGGGTGTGCGGCCCGGCGGCGGCAGCTCCTCCTGGGACAGTGGAAGGGGGAGCGGCTGCGGCACGCGTCCTGGGGTCCGGCGACCGGGCCGGATCAGCCGACGCGCTCGATGCGCGCGTTGCGGATCAGGAACTTGCCTGCCTCGCGGACCTGTTCGAAGGCGGCGTTGTTCAGCAGGGCGCAGCTGCCCGAGACCGAGGTGACCTCGACCGTCGTGGACTTGTTGTTGTCGAGGTTGGTCACCTTGAGCTGGGTGCCGATGGGGAACTCGCCGCTGGACGCGGCCGGTGCGCCGCCCTCGCCGGAGAGGGTGACGGTCGAGCCGGCGCAGACGACCTCGCCGGCGGCGCCTCCGCCCGCGTTGCCGGCCTCCTCACCTCCGGCCTGCTCGCCTCCTGCCTGGTCACCGCCGGCCTGCTCCTCGCCCTGGCCGGCTCCCTGCTCCGCGCCCTCCTCGGCGGGCGGCGCCTCCGCCGGTGGCTGTTCGGCGGCCGGGGGAGCAGCCGCCTGGCCGCCGCCGGCCTCACAGCCGGCCGCCTCCTGCTGGACCTTGATCTGCGCGATCACCGCCTCTCGGTTGGCGATCCGTGCCGCCGACTGGGCGTCGGGATTGGCCCGTTGTCCGGCAATGAAGTTCTCGTTGTTGCGGATCGCCTGGGCGAGCCCGTCGCAGGCCACCGACGCCTGACTTGTCCCGGTCATGACAATCGCAGTGCCGCCGACCATGGCCGCGGCGCCGACGAGCAGGGCGATCTTCTTCTTGCCGCTGAGGGTCTTCTTGCGTGACACGTAAGGGCTCCTGTCCCCGGCCGCGGGGGCGGCCGGATGGTTCCTTGTGCCGTTACGTACGAGTAGCCGTGGCCGCGTGCTCACCGGACGCACCGGTCACTTCCTTAACTTTCCTTAAGGTGGCGGCAGTTCACCTCGGAGGCGTGCCCCTCGGGGCGTGCACCTCCGCGGCAGTCCACTCGAGCGGCAGTTCACTCCGGCGGCAGCGCCCGGCACAGCGCGTCGAGAGCGTTCGCGTACAGGTGCTCGGGGGGTGTCGCGTACCCGACGACCAGCCCGTCCCGCCCGCCCCCCGGAACCTCCCGTCCACCCGGCCCGCGTCCCGCCCGCGCAGGATGCAGGTAGCCGGCCAGCCCCTCGACCGCGAGTCCCTGCCATGCGGCGGCCTTGACCACGGTCCGCTCGGTCCCCGGCGGCAGTTCGAGCACGGCATGCAGCCCCGCCGCGATACCTGTCACCCGTACGTGCGGGGCCCGTTCCGCCAGTACCGACACCAGCCGGTCCCGTCGCCCCCGGTGCCGCTGCCGCATCCGGCGCACATGCCGGTCGTACGCCCCCGAGACGATGAAGTCCGCGAGCGTCAGCTGGTCCGTGGCGCTGGAGAACTGCTCGCGTTCGCTCTTCGCGGCCACCACTTCGGGCACCAGCGATCCCGGCAGTACCATCCAGCCGATCCGCAGCGCAGGGGACAGGCTTTTGCTCACCGACCCCATGAACACCACGCCGTCCGGATCAAGGCTTTGCACGGCGCCCACCGGCTGCCGGTCGTAGCGGAACTCTCCGTCGTAGTCGTCCTCCAGTACCAGCCCGCCCGTGGACCGCGCCCAGTCGACCGCGGCCGTACGCCGGGAGGGGTGCAGCGGGCCGCCGGTGGGAAACTGGTGCGCGGGCGTGAGCAGTACGGCCCGTTCCGCGCCCAAGCCGCCTATGTCCGCGCCGTGTTCGTCGACTGCCAGCGGCACGGTGGTCACCCCCGCGGCCTCCAGGAGCCCGCGGTGGAAGGGCAGACCATATGCCTCCACCGCCCACCGGCCGCCCACCACCGCCGCGAGCAGGCGCAGCGCATGCGCGGTCCCCGAGCAGAGCACGATGCGCCCGGGGTCCGTCCGCACCCCGCGCACCCGCGCGAGATAGCCGGCCAGCGCCTCCCGCAGTTCCAGTCGCCCGTGGGGATCCCCGGACCCGAACGCGTCGTGCGGGGCGGCCGTCAGCGCCCTGCGTGCCGAGGCCAGCCACGCCGTGCGCGGAAACGCGGACGGGTCCGGCTGTCCCTGCACCAGGTCGTACACCGGCCGCCTTGCGGGGGCCGTGATCGGCCGGGGCCTTCGGCTGCCGCTCCCGGCGGTGGACTTACCCGTGCCCGGCCGCGTCGGGAGGGCGGGCGTGCGCCGGCCGTCGCGGTCGTCCCGGAGCGGCGCGGCCCGCTCGGCGACACGCGTGCCCGAGCCCTGCCGCGCCGTCAGCCGGCCCTCGGCGACCAGCTCGGCGTACGCGTCGGCGACTGTGTTGCGGGCGATACCGAGATCGGCGGCGAGCGAACGGTACGGCGGCAGCCGCGTCCCCGGCGCCAGCCGCCCGCTCTCGACGGCATCGCGGAGCGCCCGCATCAGCGCGGCCCGTCGGCCACCGGCCCCGGTCAGCTCCAGGTGCAGGTCGACGCCCAGCCGTTCCGCGAAATTGACCCATGATTCCGCCACGGAAATGCACCCTACAGCCGGTCGCCCACGCCCATAGATTCGTCCCATGACGACGACACGGACCCCGCAGCAGACCACCTCCCGCCTCAACTTCGCCAAGGCCGCCCCGAAGGCCTTCCGCGCGGTCATCGGCCTCGACGCGGCAGCCCGCGAAGGCCTGGACCCGGCGCTCGTCGAGCTGGTGCAGATCCGCTCCTCGCAGCTCAACCACTGTGCGTACTGCCTGCACATGCACACCATCGACGCCCGCAAGGCGGGTGAGAGCGAGGAGCGTCTGCACATGACGGCGCTCTGGCGCGAGGCCGCCCACTTCTTCACGGAGAAGGAGCAGGCGGCACTGGCCCTGACCGAATCGGTGACCCTGATCGCCGAGGGCGGAGTCCCGGACGAGGTCTACGCCCGCGCGGCCCGGCACTTCGACGAGCGCGAACTGGCCCAGCTGCTCGCCCTGATCTTCACCATCAACACCTGGAACCGCATCGCCCTCGCGACGGCCAAGGTGGCGGGCACCGACGAGCGCTGAGCGTTCGGCGGCGAGAGCGGGGCCCCGGCCCGAGGCCCTTTCGGCGGAGCAGGGCCGCCGCCGGGAGGCCCTCCCGTCAGCCGCGACCCATCGCGTCCCGTACAGCGTCCTCCGTACGCCCCACCACCGCGGAACCGTCGTCCGCCGTGATGATCGGACGCTGGATGAGCTTCGGGTGCCCGGCGAGAGCCGCGATCCACTTGCCGCGGGAACCGGCCTCCCGGGGCCAGTCCTTGAGTCCGAGCTCCTTCGCCACGGCCTCGCCGGTGCGGGTGATGTCCCACGGTTCGAGGCCGAGCCGTTCGAGGACGGCACGGATCTCGTCCTCCGTCGGGACGTCCTCGAGGTAGCGGCGCACGGTGTATTCGGCGCCCTCCGCGTCGAGCAGATCGATGGCGCTGCGGCACTTGGAACAGGCGGGGTTGATCCAGATCTCCATGTGTTCCACGGTACCGCCCATGAGCTCGTCAAACACCGTCTGGCCAGGGCCGATTGTCAGTGGCCGCCGGTAGAATGAACAGTAGTTCGGGATGGTCCCGCCACCGCGCCAGGAGGTTGCCGATGGCCGTTGCCACACTCACGACGAAGCCCCAGACCCCGCTCCGGAAGAAGCCGCTCCCGGCCGGACAACCGCGCGAGTGGTATGTGTCCCACAACCGCCGGCTGAAGGCCATGCGCCTTGCGATCGCCCTGCTCGACTCCGGCGTTTACCACCCGGCGACGGCGGACAACCGCCGGATACGGGCGACGGCGGAGCGGATCGGCGCCCACGCGCCGTCCGACACGACATGCCGGATGGTGAGGGCGCTGATCCGCTACGGCCGTTGACCGACGCTCAGGAGACGGGGCGCCGGGGATCCGGCGCCCCGTTCTCGTACCACCGCACCTGCACCGCGTCGCCGACCGTCAGCGTGCCCTCACGCGTCACGGCCGTCTTCGCCCCGAAGCTGACCTTGTTGTCGTAGGCGGGCTCCTTGCGGTACGTGGCGAGCGTCCGCACCGGCTCGGGGCCGGCACGGCGCCCCGTGCGCTGGTTTACCAGCGGCACCGCGCACCGCATCGCCCGTACGCAATGGGCGAGTTGCACACCGCCGAGCTCCAACCCCCGCATGCGGTCCTCGTCGTGGGGCTCGGCGCAGCCGTCCAGGACGATGTTGGCGCGGAAGCGGTCCATGGGTACCGGCTCTCTCCCAGCGGCCTCGATCCGGGCGTTCAGCCCGTCCAGCGAGGCCTGCGAGACCACGAGCACGGCATGAGCGTCCGCGTAGGCGACCTTCCCCGGGGTCTCGCCCCAGCCGTCCCGGTCGAAGCCGTCCGGCACCCGCACCAGCCGCAGTTTCTCCCCGAGCACGTCGGAGAACCACTCGGCCGCGCTGTCCCCCTGGTCCACCGCCATGCCGACCGGCTTGTCGAACAGGGTCACCGGCCGCCGCTCGCCGTCCAGGTCGACGGCCAAAAGAAGACTCTCCGCCCCCGCCGCGCCCAGTCGCAGCGCCCGCCCGCCGTCGACGATCTCGGGCCGGACCGCGGCCATGCCCGGTAGCACTCGCTGACTGCGGAAGGCCCCGTCGACGGCGTCGACGACCATGAACGTCCTGTCGTGCTCCAGCCCCATGACACCGACTTGCGCCGCCCGCACGTCGGTACCGGCACAGCCCTTGACCGGGTAGTACGTCAGCGTCTGCACAGTGATCCCCATGCCGCCCGAGCGTACCGGCTTGCACGGCTTCGGCCCGGCGGTCACAGCCGGGCCTCGAGCCGCGCTCTGATGTCCGGCCACTCGTCGGCGAGGATCGAGAAGTACACGCTGTCCCGCCATGTCCCGTCCGGCCGCAGCCGGTGCCGGCGCAGTACGCCCTCGCGCCGGGCGCCGAGGCGCGCTATCGCTGCCTGCGAGCGTTGGTTCATGTGGTCGGTCTTCAACTGGACGCGCCCCATGCCCAGGTCCTCGAAGGCGTGTGTGAGCAGCAGCAGCTTCGTCTCCGTGTTCACCGCCGTCCGCCAGTACGCGCGCCCGTACCAGGTCCAACCGATCTCCAGGCGCTCGTCGTGCACGCTGACGTCCAGGAACGTGGTCCATCCCACCGCGCGTCCGGATGCGCGGTGCATGACGGCGAACGGCACGTACTTGCCCAGCCCGGCCTCTGCCAGCAGCTCACGGAGCTTGTCGCCCAGCTCCTCCTCGGTCCGCGGCGTGGGCCCGCCCTGCCAGCGCCACACGTCGTCGTCCTGCCCGCCGGCGGCGAAGAGGTCGGGAAGGTGGCCATCGGTGAGCGGCTCGAGCCGCACATGACGGCCGGTCAGAGTCACGGGTGAGGGGGTCTTTGCAGGCATGGTGACAACCTAGCGGGACTCTGCACTAGCCGCAATTGAATTATGCACTAGTGCATAATCGTGGAGCCGGATCCCGTGCATCGGTCTCAGTGGCGGGGCGCGGTCCGGAAGCGACGCCGGTATCCGGCGGGGTCGCGGACGCGATGCGGTCCAGGGCGTGTCGTCCGTCGATTCGAGCTGGTGGTGCCACCGCCGAGCAGGTCCACGCCGGCGGGCGCCCCGGCGACCAGCGGCGACCAGGCGCCAGCCCTGGCCGCGCCCTTGCGGAGGTTGTCGTTGGACAGGAACAGCGCCAGGCCGTTGTCCACGGTCTCGTCGACGCGGATACGGCCCACGTAGGATGCGTCCTTGCCCGCCGCCTGCAGCGGGGTCGGGATCTCGGAGAGCTCGACGCCCGGGGCGTCCTTCAGCAGCTCGTAGGCGCGCTCCACGCCGATCTCACGCTCGAAGCGGGCGTTGACCTGCAGCGAGTGGCCGGAGAAGACCGGGACGCGCACACAGGTACCGGAGACCTTCAGTTCCGGGATCTCCAGGATCTTGCGGGACTCGTTGCGCAGCTTCTGCTCCTCGTCCGTCTCGTGGGACCCGTCGTCGACGAGGCTGCCCGCGAGGGGGAGCACATTGAAGGCGATGGGGCGCTTGTAGACGCCCGGCTCGGGGAAGGCCACGGCCTCGCCGTCGTGGGTGAGGTCGGCGGCGCGCTCGGCGACGGCGGTCACCTGGTCGTTCAGCTCGGCGACACCGGCCAGACCGGAGCCGGAGACGGCCTGGTAGGTGGTGGCGACCAGCGCGACGAGGCCGGCCTCCTGGTGCAGCGGACGCAGCACCGGCATCGCGGCCATCGTGGTGCAGTTCGGGTTCGCGATGATCCCCTTGGGGCGGTCCTTGATCGCGTGGGGGTTCACCTCGGAGACGACGAGGGGGACCTCGGGGTCACGGCGCCAGGCGGAGGAGTTGTCGATCACGACGGCACCCTGGGTGGCGACCTTCTCCGCGAGCGCCTTGGAGGTCGCGCCGCCGGCGGAGAAGAGCACGATGTCCAGACCGCTGTAGTCGGCGGTGGAGGCGTCCTCCACGGTGATCTCGCGGCCGTCCCACTCGATCGTGGAACCGGCGGACCGGGCCGAGGCGAACAGGCGCAGCTCGTCCACCGGGAACTTCCGCTCGGTGAGGATGTTGCGCATGACCGTGCCGACCTGCCCGGTGGCTCCGACGATTCCGACCTTCACGGGGACTCCTCCGTACGTACTTGCGGCTCTGGTGCCGCTCCATGATGCGTATGTCCCCGGTGGCCTTGTCCAATCGATTGTCCGAAGGGCGGAATGTGTGACTCGCGACATACGAACGGGGCGGGCGCCGAATGAAGCGCCCGCCCCGCCGTCGTGCCGCTACAGGTGTTACTCGGTGACCTTGGCGATCACCACGCTGCCCGCGCCCGCGACCGTGCCGCGTGCGTCTCGCAGCTGGACCTCACCGAAGAACTGACGTCCCTCGGGAGCCGCACCGGCCACCACGACCTCGGCGCCGACCTGCGCCGACGCTCCGTTGTCGAGCGTCACAGGCTTGCCGGAGTCGACCTTCAGCGAGCCGAGCGCCGGGGAGAAGAACACATCGCGGTAGTCGTACTCGGTGGTCCCGGCCGGGACCGAGTAGCCGTCGACCACGATGGTGTAGGTGCCCGCGGCCGGCTTGACGAGGCTCACGGCCTCCTCGGAGTCGCCGTCCGCGGCCTGGCCGACCTGCACGCCGTCCTTGAGGACCGTGAGGTCCAGGTCGGCGCCGTTGTCGGAGGGTGAACCGATGGCGACGTCGAGTCGCTCCACGCCCTCGCCGATGGTGACCGTGGACCGCTGCTGCTCGCCGTCCCCGATCGACGGACGGGCGACCTTCGCCGAGCCCAGGGAGCCGCCGGCCAGCTTGCCGTCGATGGCGGCGAAGGCGTTGGTGACGTTCCACTCGACGGCGGTCGGCGTGCCGACCTTCGCCTCGGGAAGCGTCTTGACCGCCGGGTCGAAGTCGGCGCCCAGCACCGTCACGTCCAGCTCGAACGGGTTGTCGAGCAGCGGAGACGTACGCCGGGACTCGACCTCGATCTCCCAGACGCCCGGCGCCGGCTCCGGGTAGGAGCGCACGTCGGGGCGGCAGGTGTTGGCCGGGTTCTCGTAGTTCGGGTAGCAGTTGATCGTCGAGCTGTCGTCGACCGGCAGACCGTACGGGTGGATGCCGATGAACCGGGTCTGGCTGCCCTTGTCCAGCCCGCCGAGCGCGACCTCGAGGTTCTTGGCGCCCTCGGGGACGGTGACGAAGTACGACTTGTGGCTGTTGCGCTGCACCGAGTCGGTCTTGGAGACCGTGAAGCCGGGCTTCGCGAGAGCGTCGGAGACGACCACGGTGGCCAGGATCTGCTTGTCCACGCCCACCGTGCGCCGGTCGTCGGCCTCGAGGATGGCGCTGTGCACGCCGGCCGTCTTGGGCCGCGCCTGGACGGTGACGGTGACCGGCTGGTTCAGCGGGAGCCGGACCTTGGAGCCGCCGAGGAGGCGGAAGGTGCCGTCGTTGTTCTTCCAGCGCAGCTTGTGCTCGACCGCCCTGTCCGGGCCGGTCGTGCGGGTGACGGTGACGTCGTAGGTCCGGCTCTTGCCCGCCTGCAGGCCGCCTTCGCGGTCGTACAGGCCGGTGCCGAAGCCCGGCGTCTTCAGCGCGAAGTCGATCGCGGTGTCGACCGGGGCCTTGACGCTGTACTCGTGGGCGTTCGCGCCGCGCGTGATCGCCTTCCACGCGTCCACGACGTTGATCAGGCCCGCGCCCTGCTCGTGCGCCTTCACACCGTTGATGTGGTGAGCGGTGCTGGTCAGCGCCGTGCGCAGCTTCGCCGGGGTGAGCTCGATGTCACGCTGCTTGGCCGCGGAGAGCAGCAGAGCGGCCGCACCCGCGGCCTGCGGCGAGGACATCGAGGTGCCCTGCATCATCGAGTAGCCCGCGGGCAGCGCGTAGCCGGCCTCCTTGACCGGGCCGCCGGGCGACCAGGTCTGGGTGGTGTTGACGGCGGCGCCGGGCGCGGTGAGGGTCGGCGTGAAGCCGCCGTCCTCACGCGGGCCGCGGGAGGAGAAGGGCAGCATCGCGTACTTCTTCTCGACACCGGATCCGTAGTTCGCCGCCCAGGTCTCCTTGGAGATGGACGCGCCGACGGAGATCACCTTGTCGGCGACGGCCGGGTCGCCGAGCGTGTTGGTGCCCGGGCCCTCGTTGCCGGCCGAGATGACCAGCTGGACGCCGTAGGTGTCGATGAGCCGGTTGTAGAGCTCGGCACGCGCGTTGTTGCCGTCGTTCAGCGGGGGCAGACCACCGATGGACATGTTGACGATGTCCACACCCCGGTTGATGACCAGGTCGGCCATGCCCTCGGTGAGCGCGATGTTGGTGCAGCCGCCGCTCCAGGTGCAGGCGCGCGAGGAGACGATCTTGGCGCCGGGGGCGGCGCCGCTCATCCGGCCGCCGAACAGGCTGTTGGCGGCGGTGATGCCGGCCACGTGGGTGCCGTGCGAGCCCTCGATGACACCGATGCTGACGTAGTCGGCCGTGGCGCCCGCCGCGTTGTACACGACGTCCTTGCGGACCTCGATGACGAACGGGATGCGCTCGACGACGTCGGTCGCCGGGTTGTCCTTGCCGAAGTAGCCGACCTGGAAGCCGTTCTTGTACGGCTTCATCAGGGTGTCGTTGCGGAAGTCGGCGTCGTTGTCCAGGTCGACGCGGGCGGTGCGGGTGCCCTCGTCGTAGAGCACGCCCCAGACGTCGGTGGTGTCGCCGTCCCGGTTGAGGTCGCCCGCCATGTCGCCGCCCTTGGTGGCGGACTCCTTGAACAGGCTGAACCGGTACGCGCCGGCCGGGGCGGAGTAGGTGCGGCCGCCCGACACGAAGGTCGGACCGCTGACGGCCGTGTTCATCCGCAGCCAGGTGCCGTCGCCGTCCGCGACGGGGTCCGTGGCCGTGACCCAGTCGACGATCTTGCGCTCGCCGGTGGTGGTCTTCTGCAGCGCCGGGTGGGCGACGTCCACGCCGGAGTCGAGAACACCTATGGTCACCCCGCGGCCGTCCGCCTCGGGGTTCTTCTTGACGAAGTCGACCGCGCCGGTCTCGAAGGACGGGTTGTACGGGTTCTTCGCCGGGGTGTTCTTGCCGGGCGCGGGGTGCTGCTCGACCTGATTCTCCGCGGTACCCGCGGCACGGGTGGTGTCCCCGGCCGGCGTCGGGTCGTCGAGTTCGATCTCGTGCTTCAGATCGATGCCGTGGACGCTGGAGAGCTTGGCCGCCGCCTTGAGCGCGGCTTCGGCCTTGTCGGTGGGCAGGGTTGCCCGCACATAGCCGAGCTCGTCGAAGGTCCTGCCGACGACCGAGCCCTTCACGGCGTCCAGCTGGTCCGCGACCTGCTCGGTCGCGCCGGGCGCCGTGGCCACCATGACGGTGACGGTCTTCTCGCCCGTGGCCTCCGCCTCGGCGAGCAGTTCGGCGTCGGCCGAACCCAGCTTGTCGGCGGGCGCCTTGGCAGCCTTGACTTCCGTGGTTCCCGTCGGGTCGTCGGCGGGGGTCGCCGCGACGACCGGAGCGACGCCGGCGGCGACGAGCGCGGCCACCATGGAGGCGGCTGCCGCGACGCGCGCCACGCGTCTGTGGCCGGGCGTCGAGCGTCCTGTTGTGGAGCTCTCGGATTGGGGAGTCATCAGTATCCCTGTATGTGAAAGAGAGGGTCCGGAATACGGTGCCGGATGACCGCTCAGCCTTTCGTAAATGACAGGGGTTTGTGGAGGGTTGATTAAGTCGTGATGCGCTCATGGCGTACATCCGCCACCGTGCGGCTTGTGCCACACGGCACGAATGGGTGCGTTTCACCCGGTCGGCCGCGTCAGCCGTCTCAGCCGTCCCGCCCGCCTCGCCCCTCTCATCCGCCTCAGCGGCCTCGCTGGTCCCGGAGTTGCCTGCGAGCGGCCGGCCGCCGCTCGCCGACGCCGGAGAAGCCCCGCCGGTAACCTCACCGGATGAACAAGGAGTTGAGGGTCGCGGCGTACGCCGTGTGCATACAGGATGAACAAGTCCTGCTGGCCCGCTGGGTCGCGCGCGACGGCGCGAAGAGGTGGACGCTGCCGGGCGGCGGCATGGACCACGGCGAGGATCCCCTCGACACCGTCGTTCGAGAGGTCGAGGAAGAGACCGGCTACCTCGCCGAGATGACCGCGCTGCTCGGTCTCGACTCGGTACGCCGCCGCTACCCGCGCAAACTCGGTTCGTTCGCGGACTTCCAGGCCCTGCGCATCGTCTACGAGGGCCGGATCACCGGCGGCGAACTGCGCAACGAGACAGGCGGCTCCACAGACCTGGCCGCCTGGCACCGGCTGGAGGCGGTACCGGGACTCGACCGGGTCGAACTCGTCGACATCGGCCTGGAACTGTGGCGCTCCAGGCCCGTGCTCGGGCGGGCGGCTCAGCGGGGCAGCACCACCACATAGGCGGCCGGCTCCCGGTCCGCCGCGGCCATCAGGGCCGTACGCACGACGGTCGCCTGCTGCTCGGGCGCCTCGCGCAGTTTGCGGGGCGTCAGATGCACGACGGTGATGCCGAGGCGCTCCAGATGCTCCCGCTTGCGGACGTACTGCGACCACTCGGCGTCCTCGTCCTGGCGGGGCGCCCGGGTGTCCAGCTCCACGGCGACGGCCTGCTCCGGCCAGTACGCGTCCACCCCGCCGAGGTGAGGGCCGCCGGGCATCCGCAGATCCACGTTCCACAGGGGGTCGGGAAGCCCACCGTCCCGCACCAGGGCGTACAGCCGCCCCTCGGTCAGCGCCCGGCCCTCAGCGAGCAGATCGTCCACGGCGGTCACGACGTGAGGCCGGTCGAGCAGTCGCGCGTCGTTGAGCTCGCGGACCAGAGCGGCCGGTTCACAGTGGTCCCCCCGTACCGCCTCCGTCAGCAGCCGGCCGATCAGCTGGGGGTCGTCGAGCTGCGCGACGGCGTCGGCGACCGCCCGGGGTGCCGGAGCGACGGGCATACCGGTGATCTCCTGCGCCCGCGGCAGCGTGTGCCCCCGCACCAGCCGGGCGCACCCCGCGGACCGCAGCCGCCGGGTCCGCGGCACGAGGACGTCGATCAGCTCGAGCGCCGTCAGCGGCGGCGCGGCGGAGAACCCGTGCAGCGCGAGCGCGGCGAGCCCGGTGATCATGGCTTCGCCGTACGGCGCGGGCTCCTGCCGCGGGGCGGGCAGCACGGGGCGGCCGGCGTACAGGAGGGTGGCGTGCAGCCGCTCCTCGCTGGTGGGCGGGCCCGAGTGCAGCAGGTACACCCCCGGCAGCAGCAACTGCCAGGCCCCGCCTGGCCGGCACTGCTCCGCGACCCGCGCGGGCGCGACGCCCTGCGTCCGCAGCTGTGCACCGGACACGACCCGGCGGCGGACATCGGCGAGCCGGCCGAGGGGGAGGGGGGAGGGGGGGAGGGGAGTGTTGCGCTGAGTCATGCGAAGGGGATGCCCGCGGGGCGGGACCGGGCTAACCGCTGTTACAAGCCTGTCGGCATTTCAGGACAAGGCTGCACTAAAGTACGCACGTTCGACTGCCGATCAGAGCCCCCGCGTCGGGCCCGCTCGCGGGCCCGCCTTCCGCTGCGCGCGCTGGTGCCCCGCCGGCCCTGAACTCCGCTTCGCGAAACGGCCCCCCGGCGGCGCACCGAAGCCCGGGTCCCGGGGGTGCCGACCCCCGGGACGGCGGGCCCCCGCGGGGGGCGTCTAGTGCTGGCCGGTTCAAGCCCCGTGGTGCCTGGGGGTGGCCGGCCCCGGGGCGGCGGGCGTCGGTGGGACAGTCTCAAGCCCCGCGCCGGGGGTGGGTGGAGCCTCGACAGGGCGTCCGGTGCAAGCGCCGTAGGGCCTGGGGGGCGGGCGGCGCCCGGGACGGCGGCCCCCGCGGGGGGCGCGGGTTGGGGGCGGTGCCCCGACCAGGGCGGGC
>NZ_JBEXRZ010000139.1:0-18644 GCF_040613325.1 Streptomyces sp. NPDC006283
GCCGGCCGGGGTCACGGGGAGGTACGCGGTGTCGGCCGCGGGCGGCGCGACGTGGCCGTAGGCCGTCGCCCCTTCCGGCGCGGGCTGCGCCGGCCGCACGACCGGCTGGTACTGCGTGTCCCAGGTCTCGCCCTGCCAGGTCTGCGTTTCACCGGCGCCCTGGTGCGGCTGCTGCCCGTACGGGTCCTCGTAAGGCGGGTACGGCTGCTGCTGCTGCTGCCCGTACGGATACTGCTGATCGCTGCTCATGCTGTGCGGTTCACCCTCCTGCGAACGGCGGGAGCACCTCGACCGTGCCGCCCTCGGCCAGCCGTACGGTCTCATGCGCGCGGGTGCCGACGGGGTCGCCGTCGACGAGGAACGAACACCGCTGCAGTACCCGGGTCAGCTCCCCCGGGTGCCGCTCGCGCACGGCGTCGAGCGCCTCCGCGAGCGTGTCCGCCGCGTACGGCTCCTCCGCGACCTGCGCGGCCGCCTTGGCCGCGGCCCAGTAGCGGATGGTTCCCGCTGCCATAGCGGCACTCCTCTCGTTCATGTGCGCGCCGCTCACCATGATGGGCTATCGGCCGGTGAGCCAGCCCCCCAGGCGCCGCAGCGGTGCCTCGTCCGCGGCGTTCCCCGCGTGTCCCGCGATCAGCGGCTCGGACTACTCGGGGTCCCTCACACCCCTTGGGCGTAGGGGGAGGAAATCGGGTCCCAGTCCTGGTGGTGGATGCGGCTCCGGAACCCGTAGCGGCCGACGAGTCGCCCGTCGGCCGGTGACGGCCCAGTGCGGTCGCCGCATCGGCGCCGCACCGCGGTAGTACCAGCGGGCGGGGGCGCTCACGGCGACGACTGCATCCGTCCGTGCCTCCGTACGCCCCTCGTGCATCCGCTGCCCGTACGAGGCCGCGTGTCGCAGCACCACTGAGCCGCCCTCCCCCACACCCTTCGGCGTGGGAGGCGCCCCAGAACCCGACGGTCATCACCTGCCTGTGCCCGCGAGAGCGAACCCACTCCACGGCGGCGGCCAGGGCCGGCATCTCGCGGTCACCGACGGTCGAGCGCCCTCGGAAGCCGCCGTGTCCGCCAAACGGGAACCTCACCACGGCCCAGTACTGCGTGAACGTCCGCGCGGCACGGCCGCTGCGGGCCGGTCGAGAGCGCCGGTGAAACCGTGTGCGACGACGATCGCGGTGTCGGCCGGACCGGCCGCGGACGGCTCGGAAAGGGCCTCGATCCGAACACCGTCCGATGTCATGGAAGTGGCGCGCCGGGGACGGGGCGTGATCTTGAATACGTCCACAGTGTGAAATCCGCCCTCTCCCACGGATCTCATGTGGGCTATTCTGCTGGCAGAGGATCCGGGCAAAGCAGCCCCCGGGTCCTTTTGTGTTTTCCGTCCGGTGTTACGGGCTGGTGAACAATTACTCACAAGGCTCTCGAGGCGCGAGAGAGCTGTTGTACGAAGCAGTGCACGTCCTCGCAGGGACCGAGGAGGAACCGACGTCATGGACGAGCGAACCACGAACGACGAACGCAGGACCATCAGGGCAGGTGGGACGCGATGAGCTCACTGCTGCTGCTGACCAATGCGCTCCAGCCGTCGACGGAGGTGCTTCCCGCCCTCGGCCTGCTTCTGCACAACGTACGGGTGGCCCCCGCCGAGGGTCCGGCCCTGGTCGACACCCCCGGTGCCGATGTGATCCTCGTCGACGGCCGCCGCGATCTGCCACAGGTGCGGTCGCTGTGCCAGCTGCTGCGGTCCACGGGCCCCGGCTGTCCGCTGATCCTGGTGGTGACCGAGGGCGGCCTCGCGGCCGTGACCGCGGACTGGGGCATCGACGACGTCCTGCTCGACACGGCCGGACCGGCCGAGGTCGAGGCGCGGCTGCGGCTCGCGACGGGCCGCCAGCAGATCACTGTCGACGACTCCCCGATGGAGATCCGCAACGGCGATCTGTCGGTGGACGAGGCGACGTACAGCGCCAAGCTGAAGGGCCGGGTCCTGGACCTGACCTTCAAGGAGTTCGAGCTGCTCAAGTACCTCGCACAGCACCCCGGCCGGGTCTTCACCCGGGCCCAGCTGCTGCAGGAGGTCTGGGGCTACGACTACTTCGGCGGCACCCGCACGGTCGACGTCCACGTACGGCGGCTGCGCGCCAAGCTCGGGCCCGAGCACGAGTCGCTCATCGGAACCGTACGGAACGTCGGCTACCGCTTCGTCGCGCCGGAGAAGGTCGAGCGCGCGGCCGAGGAGGCCAAGGCGAAGGCCTCCGGTGCCGTAGCCCGTACGGAGGACGCCTCCGAGGTGGAGGAAGCGGCCGTACGGCCTGCCCAGAGGTAGGTCACCCCGCGTAGACTTCGCGCGTGGCCAAGGTGACGCGGGACGATGTGGCAAGACTGGCGGGGACGTCGACCGCGGTCGTCAGCTACGTCATCAACAACGGACCCCGGCCGGTCGCACCGGCCACGCGCGAGCGGGTACTCGCAGCCATCAAGGAGCTGGGGTACCGGCCCGACCGGGTCGCCCAGGCGATGGCGTCCCGGCGCACCGACCTCATAGGAATGATCGTTCCGGACGCCCGGCAGCCGTTCTTCGCGGAAATGGCACACGCGGTCGAACAGGCCGCGGCCGAGCGCGGGAAAATGGTCCTCGTCGGCAATTCCGACTACCGCGACGAGCGCGAGGTCCACTATCTGCGGGCCTTCCTCGGAATGCGGGTCTCCGGGCTGATCCTGGTCAGCCAGGGCATGAGCGAGCGGGCCGCGGCCGAGATCGAGGCGTGGGACGCGAAGATCGTGCTGCTGCACGAGCGGCCCGAGGCGATCGACGACGTCGCGGTCGTGACGGACGACATCGGCGGCGCGCAGCTCGCGACCCGGCACCTGCTGGAGCACGGCCACGAGTACGTCGCCTGTCTCGGCGGCGTCCCGAACACCCCCGCGGTGGGCGACCCGGTCGCCGACCACGTGGAGGGCTGGCGCCGGGCGATGAAGGAGTCCGGTCGCTCGATCGACGGCCGGCTCTTCGAGGCGCCGTACAACCGCTACGACGCCTACCAGGTCGCTCTGAAGATCCTGTCCGGGCCCGACCGGCCCCCGGCGATCTTCTGCTCGACGGACGACCAGGCCTTCGGTGTGCTGCGGGCGGCGCGTGAGCTGCGGATAGACGTGCCGGGCGAGCTGGCGGTGGCGGGCTTCGACGACGTGAAGGAAGCGGCACTGACGGACCCGCCGCTGACAACGATCTCCTCGGACCGTCCGGCGATGGCCCGGGCGGCGGTGGACCTGGTCCTGGACGACGGCCTGCGGGTGGCGGGGTCACGGCGTGAGCGGGTGAAGCTGTTCCCCTCGGGGCTGGTGGTCCGCCGCTCGTGCGGCTGCGGAGAGTAGCGGAACGGCACCGGATCCGGGGGCGGCGCTCCCGGGCCCGGCCCGGCGCTTATATGGGGCATACACGGTTCTGTCGGGCTTCTCAGAGCCGCCTCAGACTGCTCTCATCTACGGCGCCGACAGTCGTTTCCATGACGGACCACTACCGCAGCGGCAACGACACCGACGATCAGCACCAGCACCTCCAGTACCCGCAGCACCAGCAGCCGTACAGCACCCAGCACCCCCAGCAGCCGTACGGAACCCCGCCCGCAGGTGGCGGCTACCCGCCGCCCCCGGCCCACCACCCCGCCCCCCAGCCGAAGGCCAGGGCCAAGCGGCCCGTCGCGCTGATCGCCGCCGTGGCCATCGTCGCCGCGGCCATCGGAGGCGGCGCCTCCGCGCTCGTCGGGGAGCTCACCGGTGACGCGGGCAGCGGCGGCTCCGGCACGGTCGCGGGCACCAACGTGGCGCAGAGCAGCAAGGGCACCGTCGCCGGCGTCGCGCAGGCCGTGTCGCCGAGCATCGTCGAGATCAGCGCCACGTCCGACGCCGGCCAGTCCACCGGCTCCGGCGTGATCATCACTTCGGACGGCGAGATCGTCACCAACAATCACGTCATCTCCGGCGCCTCGGTGATCAAGGTCCAGCTCAGCGACGGGAAGACGTACGAGGCGGACGTCCTCGGCACCGACCCCGACAAGGATCTCGCCCTCATCAAGCTCAAGGGCGCATCCGGACTGAAGGCCGCCGCGCTCGGCGACTCGAGCGAGGTCGGGGTCGGCGACGAGGTCGTCGCGATCGGCTCACCGGAGGGCCTGACCGGCACGGTGACCAGCGGCATCGTGTCCGCCCTGGACAGGGACGTCACCGTGGCCAAGGACGAGGGCCGACGGCAACAGCCGGATCCCCGGGAGAACTGGCCCTTCGAGTTCGGCGGGGAGCAGTACAACGGCGACACCGGCGACTCGACCACCACCTACAAGGCCATCCAGACCGACGCCTCCCTCAACCCGGGCAACTCCGGCGGCGCGCTGATCAACATGAACGGCGAGATCATCGGCATCAACTCGGCTATGTACTCGCCCAGTTCGGCCACCGGGTCGACTGCGGGCAGCGTCGGCCTCGGCTTCGCGATCCCCATCGACACCGTGAAGGCGGACCTGGACCGCCTGCGCTCGGGCGACGGCAACTGATCGCGTGCGAGGCTGGGTCCATGACTGAAGGCGAGCGCATCCTGATCGTCGACGACGAGCCCGCCGTACGCGAGGCGCTCCGGCGTTCCCTCGCGTTCGAGGGGTACGGCACCGAGGTCGCCGTCGACGGTGTCGACGCCCTCGCCCGGGCGGAGGCGTACACGCCCGACCTGATCGTGCTCGACATCCAGATGCCCCGGATGGACGGCCTGACCGCCGCCCGCCGGCTGCGGGCCGCGGGTTCCCGGGTGCCGATCCTGATGCTGACGGCCCGCGACACCGTCGGCGACCGGGTCACCGGGCTCGACGCGGGCGCGGACGACTACCTGGTGAAGCCGTTCGAGCTGGACGAGCTGTTCGCCCGTATCCGCGCGCTGCTGCGGCGCAGCTCGTACGCGACCGGCGCCGGCGCGGAGGCCGGCGAAGAGGACGTTCTGTCCTTCGCCGACCTGCGGATGGATCTGGCGACCCGCGAGGTCACCCGCGGCACCCGCCGCGTCGAACTGACCCGCACCGAGTTCACGTTGCTGGAGCTGTTCCTGGCGCACCCCCGGCAGGTGCTCACCCGGGAGCAGATCCTCAAGTCCGTCTGGGGGTTCGACTTCGAGCCGAGCTCCAACTCCCTCGATGTGTACGTCATGTACCTGCGGCGCAAGACGGAGGCGGCCGGCGAGCCGCGTCTGGTCCACACGGTGCGCGGCGTCGGGTACGCGTTGCGCACCGGCGGCGCCGAGTGACGAACAGGTTCCGCGCCCTGCCCCTGCGTTCCCGGCTGGCGCTGCTCGTGGCGACGGCGGTGGCGATCGCCGTCGCGGCGGCGGCGAGCGTGTGCTGGCTGGTGGTGCGCAGCGCGCTGGTCGACTCCCTGGACAACGCCCTGAGCTCCAACCGGATGGCACCACGGCAGGCGCTCGTCTTCGTCGACCCGTCGGGCCAGTGCCGCAAGGCGGCACCCGTCGGGCCGGACACGAACCCCTTCAGGTCGACGATCCAGTTGCTGGACCGCGAGGGGAACAGCTGCGTCGTCCTCGGCGAGGAGCCGATCGAGATCACGGACGCCGACCTCGAGGTCGCCGACGGCCGGTCGGAGTCCTCCTTCCACAACGCGACCGCCTCCAGCGGCGAGGAGTACCGCGTCTTCACGTATCCGATCGAGGGCTACGCGGGTGCGGTGATCGTCGCCCGCCCCCTCAGCGAGGTCGACGACACCCTCGGCGATCTGACCCTGGTGCTCGCCCTGGTCGCGGGCGCCGGTGTGCTCGGTGCGGGCGCGGCCGGGGCCTGGGTCGCCCGTGCCGGTCTGCGACCGGTCGACGAACTGACCGGCGCGGTGGAGCATGTGGCCCGTACCGAGGACCTGAGCGTGCGCATCCCGGTGGACGGAGAGGACGAGATCGCGCGGCTGTCGCGCTCGTTCAACGCGATGACCGCCGCGCTGGCGTCCTCGCGCGACCTCCAGCAGCAGCTGATCGCCGACGCGGGGCACGAGCTGCGCACCCCGCTGACCTCGCTGCGTACGAACATCGAGCTGCTCGCCCGGAGCGAGGAGACCGGCAGGGCGATCCCGCCGGACGACCGCAGAGCATTGCTCGCTTCCGTGAAGGCGCAGATGACGGAGCTGGCCGCGCTCATCGGCGATCTGCAGGAACTGTCCCGCCCGGACGCCGCCGCGGGCACACGGGTGCAGGTGGTGGCGCTGCACGAGATCGTGCGGAGCGCGCTCGACCGGGCCCGGCTGCGCGGACCCGAGCTGGAGTTCACCTCGGATCTCGCACCCTGGTACGTGCGCGGCGACGAGGCCGCCCTCGAGCGGGCCCTGGTCAACGTCCTGGACAACGCGGTCAAGTTCTCCCCGCCCGGCGGCGGGATCGACGTGGGCCTGCGGGACGGCGAGCTGACCATCAGGGACCACGGACCGGGAATCCCGCCGCAGGACCTGCCGCACGTCTTCGAGCGGTTCTGGCGTTCGCCCTCCGCCCGGTCGCTGCCGGGCTCGGGGCTGGGGCTGTCGATCGTGGCCCGTACGGTCCAGCAGTCCGGCGGCAGCATCGTCCTGGCTCCCGCGCCGGGCGGCGGAACCCGCGCGCTGATCCGGCTGCCCGGCGCGGCGACTCCCCCGCCCGCGACCCGCCCCTGACGCCCGGTCCCCGGCGCCCCGTTCCCCCCGCTGACCCGCCCCTGACGCCCAGTGGCCGCCCCCGTACGGTCGAATCTGCGACGACATGCAGGGCGGGCGGGGAGACCGCTCAGCCGTTGTGGCGGATGAGCGACTCGACGAGGCCGGCGCGGGTGTTGGGGTAGTCCATCGGCACGATGCCCAGCCCACGCCAGCCGCGCGCCTCGGAGCCTTCGACGAAGGAGTGGACGCGCGGGTTGAGGTCGTCGGAGTTCCAGCGGGGCGGCAGATACGCCGACGTGCTCACGTAGTTGACGAACAGCTTTCCCGGTTGCTGGACGGCCTTGCGGAAGTGCGCCTCGATCTTCGAGTACTTCGGGTTCGGCAGGGCGTTCCAGTCGTCCTGGACGTCGAACAGCTCCCCGTCCGCGTAACGGACGCCGGGCAGACCTCCGTTGTCGCCGAGGAGCACGACCCGGCCGCGTGCCTCGCCCAGTGCGGGGATGCCGTCGCCGATCCGGAACAGCGGCCGCCAGCCGCGGTTGTCGAGGTAGTCGTCGAAGATCGCGCGGAAGGTGGCGTCGCTGTCCTGCGAGTACTCCTGCTTGACCCGCATGAGCACGGTCTCCGAGGGGTGCGCGGCGAGGAAGTCCCGGCAGGCGACGAGGACGTCGCCGAACATCATGTTCTGGTAGGACGGGCCGTGGTGGATGGCGAACGAGCCGCCGGTGACCCGGCACCGTATGTCGAGGAAGCGGATTCCGCCGGCGAGCTGCTGGGCGATGGTCGTGTTCTGGCATTCGCTCCACGGTCCGCCGAAGCGGGCGCCCGAGTCGTGGGTGCCGGGAATCGTCAGCCGTTGCAGAGGGGTCGAGTCGGCGGCACCGGCCATCCAGTCCTGAGTGGACAGGGTGCGGCGCGGTGCGGCGGTGGCGTGGGGGGCGCCGATGAGGGCGGTCGCGGACAGAGCCGCGGCGCCCGTGAGGAATCTCCGTCGGTCCATGGCAGCGGAGTATGTCGCGTCCGCGTCAAGTTCACCAGATGTCGGTACCGGCCGGTAACGCCGGTGGGGCGGCAGGCCGTTCGGCCCGCCGCCCCACCCTTCGACGCGTCTACTGGACGACCGTGATCCGGTCTGCCGCCGGAGGCGTGATCGGCGCGGTGGCCGAGGAGTTCGCCGCCAGGTAAGCGTTGAAGACATCCAGGTCGGAGGCGCCGACCAGCTTGTTGGTGTGCTCCTTGAGCACCGCGAAGCCGTCACCGCCGCCCGCGAGGAACTCGTTCATCGCGACCCGGTACGTCTTCGCCGGGTCGATCGCCTCGCCGTTCAGCTTCACCGAGTCCACGACGATCCGGTCGGCGCCGGTCTTCGTCAGGTCCAGGGTGTAGGTGAAGCCCTTGGAGACCTGGAGGATCTTCGGAGAGGCCTCGTTCGAGCCGCTGACCTGCTGCTGGAGCGCCGTGATCAGCTGAGCGCCGGTCAGGTCGACCACGTTCATCATGTTGGTGAACGGCTGGACCGTGAAGGCCTCCCCGTACGTCACCACACCGTCGCCCTCACCGCCCGACGCCTTGAAGACCAGGTCGGACCGGATGCCGCCCGGGTTCATCAGCGCCAGCTGCGCGCCGCCCTTGTCCGCCGGCGCGAGGCCCGCGAGCTGAGCGTCCGCGATCAGGTCACCGAGCGGCTTCTCCGGGGTGGTCGCGCCACGGCCGTTGATGTCCGCGGAGATGAAGCCCTGCGGGCGGCTCGCGATCGGCGCCGCCAGCTTGTTCCAGCGGGTGATCAGATCGGTCATGTCCGGGGCCTTGGCCTGGTCACGGCTGACGACGTGGTTGGCCGACCTGACCTGCGTACGCACGATGTCCTTGGTGCGGCGGTCGTAGGTGAGCGTGGTGTCCGTGTAGAGCTTGCCGTACGAGGACGCCGAGGTGACCAGACGCGGCTTGCCGGACGGGTCCGGGATGGTGCACACGTACGCCTGGTGGGTGTGGCCGGTGACGAGCGCGTCGACCTTCGGCGTGATGCCCTTGGCGATGGCGGCGATGGGGCCGGAGATGCCGTCGCCCGCACCCGGCGAGTCGCAGTCGTAGTTGTACGACGTCGACGCCGGCGAGCCACCCTCGTGGATCAGCGCGACGATCGACTTCACGCCCTTGCGGTCGAGCTCACGGGCGTACTTGTTGATCGTCTCGACCTCGTCGTGGAACTTGAGGCCCTTGATGCCGTTGGCGCTGACGATGTCCGGCGTGCCCTCGAGGGTCACACCGATGAAGCCGATCTTGACGCCGTTCTTCTGCCAGACCGAGTACGGCTTGAGTATGGGCCTGCCCGTCTTCTCCTTGGTGACGTTGGCCGCCAGGTAGGGGAAGTCCGCGCCCTCGAACTCCTTGCCCTCCTCGAAGCAGCCGTCCGTCGGGTGGCAGCCGCCCTTCTGCAGACGGCCCAGCTCGGTCGCGCCCTCGTCGAACTCGTGGTTGCCCACGCCCGTCACATCGAGGTCCAGCTTGTTCAGCGCCTCGACGGTCGGCTCGTCGTGGAAGAGACCGGACAGCAGCGGGCTCGCGCCCACCAGGTCGCCGGCGGCCGCGGTGACGGAGTACGGGTTGCCCTGGCGCGCGGTGCGCAGCGAGGTCGCCAGGTACTCGACGCCACCGGCCGGGATCGACTTGACCGTGCCGTCGGGCTGGGTCTCGGAGACGTTGCCGGCGGAACCGGCCGGCGGCTCCAGGTTGCCGTGCAGGTCGTTGAAGGAGAGCAGCTGCACGTCGACGGTGCGCGGCTTGTGGTGGCCGTGGCCGTGCCGGTCACCGGAGGCGGCTCCGGCCGGCAGCGCGGCGACGAGCGCGCCGACGGTCGCGAGCCCGGCGGCGGCTGCGAGAACGCGACGGCTCCGCCGGGCCGCGCGATGGTTGGGAGGTGTCGCTGACATCTGTCCCCTTGTCAGTTCCAGCGTGGTGTGAGGGTGAAGACCGTCCGGCCTTGATCCGCCGGCAGCCTCCTGCTGCCGCAGCCTAGAGTCAACGCGCGTAGCGCGACAGGGGGATGCGGGTTACGACCTGGTTGCCATCGGCCGCGAAGGGGTGATCAGCCGTATATCACCCGTCCGATGCCATTCCCGACGAGTCGTGCGCATCCCCGGGTCGTGCTCCCCCGCCGTACCCTCGAGCCATGACGATCGACGCAGTGATTCCGGAGCCCGGCCGGCAGATCCAGTCCCTCGACGAGCTGACTCCCGAGCAGGCAGAGGCCGTGCTCGAGGTACTCGCGGAGGCTGCACGGTCCGACGGGATGCAGGCCGTCTCCGAACAGGGACGGCTTCAGTTGCGCGGTGGACAAAGGGAAGGCGTGCGGCACTTCCTGCTCACGGTCGGCGACCAGCTCATCGGCTACGCGCAACTCGAGGACACCGACCCCGTCGAGGCCCCCGCGGCCGAACTGGTCGTGCATCCGAGCCACCGCGGGCGTGGCCACGGGCGGGCCCTGGGCACGACGCTGCTGGAAGCCTCGGGCAAGAGGCTGCGCATGTGGGCGCACGGGGGCAAGTCCGCCGCCCGGCACATGGCCCAGGTCCTCGGCCTGACGCTCTTCCGTGAACTGCGTCAGCTGCGGCGCCCCTTGAGCCTTGCGGGCGTCGCCGAGCCGGTCTACCCGCCCGGCGTCACCGTACGGACCTATCGGCCCGGCCAGGACGACGCCGCGTGGCTCGCGGTGAACGCCGCCGCTTTCGCACACCACCCCGAACAGGGCTCACTCACCCAGCGGGACCTGGACGACCGCAAGGCCGAGCCGTGGTTCGACCCGAAGGGCTTCTTCCTGGCGGAGCGGGACGGGGAGATCATCGGCTTCCACTGGACGAAGGTGCACGCGGAGGAGCAGCTCGGCGAGGTGTACGTCCTCGGCATCCGCCCCGACGCCCAGGGCGGCGGCCTCGGCAAGGCCCTCACCGCGACCGGCCTGCGGCACCTGGCCGCACAGGGGCTGCCGACCGCGATGCTCTACGTCGACGCCGACAACCCGGCAGCCCTGCGGGTGTACGAGCAGATGGGCTTCGTGACGCACGAGGTGGATCTGATGTACCGCACGGAGACCTGACAGGCGGCACCGGTCAACAGAGCAGGGGGCGGTGTCCGTTGACACCGCCCCCTCCCTTGCACCACGATTCCACTACTCAACTAGTGAAAGGGTGGTGCAGCGGCATGGTCGAGTTCCGTATCGACCGGCGCAGCGGCGTCGCCACGTATCTCCAGATCGTGCAGCAGACCAAACAGGCACTTCGGCTGGGGCTGCTGCAGCCCGGCGACCGGCTGCCGACGGCCCGCGAAGTCGTCGAGGCGACCGCGATCAACCCGAACACCGTGCTCAAGGCGTACCGCGAGCTCGAGCGCGACGGCCTCGTCGAGGCCCGCCGTGGCCTCGGCACGTTCGTGACCCGCACCCTCGGCGGCCAAGCCGCGGACACACCCCTGCGGGCGGAGCTCGCCGACTGGGTGGGCCGGGCGCACCAGGCCGGCCTGGAGCACGACGACATCACCGCGCTCCTCACCTCCGTACTGGAGGAACACGCGCAGGACGACCACAAGGGGGACGGCGCATGACAGCGACCGCGATAGAGGCGAACGGCCTCGGCCTGGACTACGGGCGGCGCGGCCGCCTGGCCCTGTACGACTGCTCGTTCCGGGTGCCCGTCGGGCGCGTCTGCGCCCTCGCCGGCCCCAACGGCGCCGGCAAGTCGACCCTCCTCGCCCTGGCGGCGGGACTGCTCCGGCCCTCCGACGGTGCACTGCACGTTCTCGGCGGCCCGCCGTCGGACGTACGCGAGCGCATTGCCTACGTCGCCCAGGACAAGCCGCTGTACCCGCAGTTGACGGTCGGCGAGACGCTGCGGCTGGGGCACGAGCTGAACCCGGACCGCTGGGACGCGGCCGCCGCCGAACGCATCGTCACGGAGGGCGGCGGCCTCGATCCGGGCTCCCGGATCCGGAGCCTCTCCGGTGGCCAGCGGACCCGCGTCGCGCTCGCCCTCGCACTGGGCAAACGCCCGGAACTGATGCTGCTGGACGAGCCCATGGCCGACCTCGACCCCCTGGCCCGGCACCGGCTGATGGCCGCGCTGATGACGGAGGCCGCCGACCACGGCACCACCATCGTGATCTCCTCGCACATCCTGTCCGAGCTGGAGACGACCTGCGACTACGTGCTCCTCGTCGACGGCGGCAGCGTACGCCTCGCCGGAGAGACGGAGGACCTGATCGCAGCCCACACCCTCCTCACGGGGCCGGTCGCCGACCTGCCCGACCACACCGTCGTCGAGTCGCGCACGACGGGTCGTCAGCTGACCGCGCTGGTACGGGGGTCCGGCGCGGTCGGCGGCGGCTGGCAGACCGCTCGTCCTTCGCTGGAGGAACTGCTCATGGCGCATCTGCGCAGCCCCGACGCCCCGCCGCTGTTCACACCGAGCGCGGAGGTGGCGGCCGCATGAGCTCGCTCACCACATCCCGCACGCGTCTGCGGGGCATCACCTGGGTCGTCGTCCGGCAGCACCGCCGCCTGATCACCACCACCGCCGTACTGCTGGTGACCGCGGCGCTCGTCGCGTCGGGCCTGCGGATCGCGTTCGAACTGACTCCGTACGACGAGAACGCCGAAGGTCTCTTCACACGCTTCGCCTACCGGGGCGGTCTCACGGCCCTCGCCGACTTCCTCGCGAGCGCCGCTGTGCTGCTGCCGCTGCTCGTCGCGGCCGTCGTCGCAGGACCGGTGATCGCCCGGGAGCTGGAGAGCGGAACGCACCAGCTGGTCTGGTCGCAGTCGGTACCGCCCACCCGGTGGTTCGCCGCCAAAATCGCCGTGCCCGCCCTGACCGTGGCCGTCGTCGCCGTGGGCCTGACAGGTTCCTTCCGCGTCCTGTGGGGTCCATCGGCCGGCGACCACAGGCTGGGCTGGCAGGAGCGGCAGGTGTTCCTCACCCTCGGGCCGACACTGGCCGCCCACTGCCTGCTCGCGGTCGCCGTCGGCGCCCTCACCGGCCTGCTGGTACGCCGCACCATGGTCGCGATGTCCGTCGCGGGTCTGGCGACCGGGATCGTCATGGCCGTCATGTTCGCGCTGTGGGAGCGCCTGTGGGCGCCCGCCACCGCCATGAGCGCCGACCCGGACAGCATGCAGGTCAAACCCGGCGAGTTCGTCCTGGACAGCGGTCTGCTGACCGCGTCGGGGGAGCGGCTCCCCGACAGCGTGTGCTTCCCGCCGCAGGACGCTGCCTGCTACGCCGCGCACGACGTCGTCGGCAGATGGTGGGACCACCATCCCGCCTCGCACCTGTGGCCGCTCCAGCTGGTCGAGACCGGCATCGTCCTGGCCCTGGCCGCCGCCGTGGCATACGCGGCGTTCCGGATCTTCCGCCGCCGCCACGCGTGACCGGCTGGCACCGCGCCCGACCGGTCTGCCGCCACGCGTGACCGGCTGGCACCGCGCCCGACCGGTCTGCCGCCACGCCTGACCGGCCGCCACCACGCCTGACCGGTCTGCCGCCACGCCTGACCGGTCTGCCGGCCGACCGGCCGGACGAGCGAACGGCCCCCGGGGAGCCGACCCCCGGGGGCCGCACCACGCTTTCCCTCACGTCATGTCCCTGTTACCGGGGATTCAGACGCCCTTGCGACCCTCGGTCAATGCAGCCCGCTGTGCCCGCCTCCCCCGCCGGGAGAAAACCTCTCGCTCGTGCCCTTTCCGACGCGCCGGTCACACCCTCCGCGCGGAACAATGGGCCCATGAGCCAGCAGCCCGCCGAGGTACCGGTCCAGCACCCCCAGCCGTCCGTCGCTTCCATAGCCGCGCACCGGCCGCACACCGTCGCAGCCACTGTGTCCGACCTCGAACCCGACATCGACTCGGATCTCGACGCCTACGAGGAGGACCTCGAGGCGGCGCTGGGCACCGAACTGCCGCAGGGGCGGTTCCTCGACCGGGAGCGCAGCTGGCTCGCGTTCAACGAGCGGGTCCTCGAGCTCGCGGAGGACCCGGCCACGCCGCTTCTGGAGCGCGCCAACTTCCTCGCGATCTTCGCGTCCAACCTGGACGAGTTCTTCATGGTCCGGGTGGCCGGCCTCAAGCGCCGGATCGCGACGGGCGTCGCCACCCGCTCCGCTTCCGGTCTGCAGCCCCGCGAGGTCCTCGACCTGATCTGGACCCGCTCCCGCGAGCTCATGGCCCGGCACGCCGCCTGCTTCCAGCAGGACATCGCCCCTGCCCTGGCCGACGAGGGCATCCACCTCATCCGCTGGCCCGAGCTCACCGAGAAGGAGCAGGCCCGCCTCTTCACGCTCTTCCGGCAGCAGATCTTCCCGGTGCTGACCCCGCTGGCCGTGGACCCGGCGCACCCCTTCCCGTACATCTCCGGCCTCTCGCTCAACCTGGCGGTCGTCGTCCGCAACCCCGTCAGTGGCCACCGCCACTTCGCCCGGGTCAAGGTCCCCCCGCTGCTCTCCCGTTTCCTCGAGGCCTCGCCGCAGCGGTACGTGCCGCTGGAGGACGTGATCGCGGCACACCTCGAGGAGCTGTTCCCGGGCATGGAGGTGCTGGCGCACCACATGTTCCGGGTGACCAGGAACGAGGACCTGGAGGTCGAGGAGGACGACGCGGAGAACCTGCTCCAGGCGCTGGAGAAGGAACTCATGCGGCGCCGGTTCGGCCCGCCGGTGCGTCTGGAGGTCGAGGAGTCGATCGACCCGTACGTCCTCGACCTGCTCGTGCGCGAGCTGAAGGTCTCCGACGCCGAGGTCTACCCGCTGCCCGGGCCGCTGGACCTCACCGGACTGTTCGGCATCTCGGCACTGGACCGGCCGGAGCTGCGGTACCGCAAGTTCGTCGCGGGCACCCACCGTGATCTGGCCGAGGTCGAGTCGGCGTCCGCGCCCGACATCTTCATGGCGCTGCGCGAACGGGACGTGCTGCTGCACCACCCGTACGACTCCTTCTCGACGTCCGTCCAGGCCTTCCTCGAGCAGGCGGCGGGCGACCCCGACGTCCTCGCGATCAAGCAGACGCTGTACCGGACCTCGGGCGACTCCCCGATAGTCGACGCGCTGATCGACGCCGCCGAGTCGGGCAAGCAGGTCCTCGTCCTCGTCGAGATCAAGGCCCGCTTCGACGAGCAGGCCAACATCAAGTGGGCGCGCAAGCTGGAGGAGTCCGGCTGCCATGTCGTCTACGGGCTCGTCGGCCTCAAGACCCACTGCAAGCTGTCGCTGGTCGTCCGCCAGGAGGGCGAGACGCTGCGGCGCTACTCGCACGTCGGGACGGGCAACTACCACCCCAAGACCGCCCGGCTCTACGAGGACCTCGGGCTGCTCACCGCGGACCCGCAGGTCGGCGCGGACCTCTCCGACCTGTTCAACCGGCTGTCCGGCTACTCGCGCCGCGAGACGTACCGCAGGCTCCTGGTCGCGCCCAAGTCGCTGCGCGACGGGCTGATCTCCCGCATCAACAAGGAGATCACCCACCACCGGGCGGGACGCCCCGCCTACGTCCGCATCAAGGTCAACTCGATGGTGGACGAGGCAGTCATCGACGCCTGCTACCGCGCCGCGATGGCGGGCGTGCCGGTGGACATCTGGGTGCGCGGCATCTGCGCGATACGCCCCGGCGTGGCCGGCCTCTCGGAGAACATCCGGGTCCGCTCGATCCTCGGCCGCTTCCTGGAGCACTCCCGGGTCTTCGCCTTCGGCAACGGCGGCGAGCCCGAAGTGTGGTTCGGCAGCGCCGACATGATGCACAGAAACCTCGATCGCCGGATCGAGGCGCTGGTACGGGTCACCGACCCGGCCCACCGCGCGGCCCTCACCCGGCTGCTGGAGACCGGCATGTCCGACACCACGTCCTCCTGGCATCTCGGCCCGGACGGCGCGTGGACCCGGCACGCCACGGACTCCGACGGCCAGCCGCTGCGGAACGTACAGGAGATGCTCATAGACGCGCGGAGGCGCCGGCGTGCACAGCCCTGAATCTTCCCGGCCGGACACCGCTCTCGCGGGCACCGCGGGCGAGGCGGTGGCCCACTATCTGCACGTGCAGGCGGGCGACTTCCTGCGCAGCCTGCGCCGGCACGGGGAGAGCGGCGCGGAGACGGCGGCGGTGGCGGAGTCGGCCCAAGCGCTGCGGACCGTGTCCCGCCGCATCAGCGGAACGCTGCACACGTTCCGCCCGCTGCTGGACCCGGCCTGGGCCGACGGCCTGCGCACGGAACTGGCCTGGCTGTCCACGACCCTGGCCCAGGAACACGCGTACACGTCCCGCCTGTCCCGGCTGCTGGACGCACTGTCCCGCCTGTCGGGCACCGCTCCGCTGCCGTCCGCCCGCAGCGACGCCCTGCCGCGCGACGGCTTCGGGTTGCCGGCCGGTCACCTCGGGACAACCGGCTGCGACGCGGGATGTGACGCTCCCGACGAAGCCGACGGGTCCCCGCACGCCTCGAACGGGTCGAGCGCCGGGGACACCGACGGCCGCACGAGCACCGGCACCGGCACCGGGCGCAAGCCCGCCCGCGCGGGCGGAAGGAGCGGCGCATCCGCAGGCGGCGGGGTGCTCGCCGTCGGGGCCGCGCGGGCCGGGGCGTTGCTGGAGCGGCAGCTCACGCTGGCCCGGACGCGCGCGCACTCCGCCGCACTCCAGGCACTCGGCTCCTCCCGTTTCCACGCCGTCGCCGACGCCGTCGCTTTACTGGTCTCCGACCTCCCGCTGGGCCCGGCCGCCGCCGGCCCCGCCGCACAGACGCTGGCGCTGCCCGCCGAGGCCGCCGAACGGCGGCTGCTGGAGGCGGTCGCCGGGCTGCCGCTGGGCCGGGCCGCCCATCCGTACAACGCGGAGGCTCTGGTCAACGGCCTCGCCACCACGGCAGCCGGTGAGGCACAGGACGCGCCCTGGCACGAGGTCCGCAGGCTGCTGCGCCTGCACCGCTACGCGCAGGAGGTGGTGCGCCCGGGCAGCAGCCCGGTCCTGTGCCAGGCGGGGCTGGTGCTCGACCGGCATCGCGACGCCGCGGAGGCGGCTGCCGCTGCTGCCACCGCTGCCCGTACCCCGCGGATCGCGCCGGCCACCGCGTACGCCCTCGGTGTGCTGCACGCCGACCAGCGGCACGAGGTCGAGGCGGCCAGGTTCGCCTTCCAGCAGCAATGGCGGCACGCCACGGCGGCGGCCTCGTCGGCGGTCCCCGCGCCATGAATGGCGCCGACACCGTGCTCGCCGCGGGATGCGTGCTCTGGCGCCGCTCCCCGTACGGCGACGGCGGCATCGAGATCTGCCTGGTCCACCGGCCCAAGTACGACGACTGGTCGCACCCGAAAGGCAAGCTCAAGAGGGGCGAGGACGCCCTGGGCGCCGCGATGCGGGAGGTCCGGGAGGAGACCGGCCATCGCTGTGTCCCCGGCGCCCGTCTTCCCACGGCCCGTTACCTCGCGAACGGCCGGCCCAAGGAGGTCACCTACTGGGCCGCGGAGATGACCTCCGGATCCTTCGCCGCGGGCGCGGAGGTCGACCGCATCGTGTGGCTGCCGCCCGCCGCCGCCCGCAACAGGCTCACCCACCCGCGCGACCGCGCGCTGGTCGACGCACTCATGCAGGCACTGCACACAGCGTGAGCACCGGGAGCATGCCGTTATGCCTTGCCCAGCAGCCCCGACACCCGAACGGGTGAACGTTCGAACGAGCACCGTGTCGCCGGGCACGGTTCACCTTGCGTTCACTCTCCCCCGTCGGCCGCTTCATCTCATCTGCCTAATTTCGGCCTTACACGGTGACCGGCACGGAGCCGGTCCCCCCACCCCGACGCACGCCGCCAACTCGGGCGGCCACTGGAAGGAACACCCGAAAGTGAAGCTTCAGCGCAAGAACGGGCTTCGCGCCACCGCGCTCGGTGCCCTCGCCCTGTCCGGCGCCCTGGTCCTCACGGCGTGTGGTTCGGACGACAACACGGCCCCCGGTGAAGGCGGCGACACGACCAACGCCGCCTCCAACATCAAGTGCGACGACGCCAAGGGCCAGATCCTTGCGGCTGGCTCGAGCGCACAGAAGAACGCCATGGACCTGTGGGTCAAGAACTTCCAGGCCGCCTGCTCGGGCGTCGAGGTCAACTACCAGCCCATCGGCTCGGGCGGCGGTATCACCAAGTTCACCCAGGGCCAGGTCGCCTTCGCCGGCTCCGACTCCGCGCTCAAGCCGGAGGAGGTCGAGGAGTCGAAGAAGATCTGCAAGGGCGGCCAGGGCATCAACCTGCCGATGGTCGGCGGCCCCGTCGCCATCGGCTACAACCTGGAGGGCGTGGACGACCTCGTCCTCGACGCCCCCACCATCGCGAAGATCTTCGACTCGAAGATCAAGAAGTGGAACGACCCGGCCATCGCCAAGCTCAACCCTGACGCGAAGCTGCCGGACACGGCCATCCAGGCCTTCCACCGCTCCGACGAGTCGGGCACCACGCAGAACCTGCACAAGTACCTCAGCGAGGCCGCTCCGGCGGACTGGAAGCACGACCCGAAGTCGAAGTCGTGGCTGGCCCCCGGCGGCCAGGCGGCCAACGGCTCCTCCGGTGTCGCCGCCCAGGTGAAGCAGACCCAGGGTTCGATCGGCTACTTCGAGCTGTCCTACGCGACCTCGCAGTCGATCCCCGCCGTCAAGGTCGACACCGGCGCCGGCACCCCGGTCGAGGCGACCAGCGCCAACGCCTCCAAGGCCATCGCCGCCGCCAAGATCAAGGGCACCGGCAAGGACCTGGCCCTCTCCCTCGACTACACGACCAAGGCCGAGGGCGCGTACCCGATCATCCTCGTGACGTACGAGATCGCCTGCGACAAGGGCAACAAGGCGGACACCCTGCCAACCCTGAAGGCCTTCCTGAACTACACGGTCGGCGAGGAGGGCCAGAAGGTCCTCGCCGACGCCGGCTACGCCCCGCTGCCGGCCGAGATCGCGGCCAAGGTCC
>NZ_JBEXRZ010000140.1:0-18540 GCF_040613325.1 Streptomyces sp. NPDC006283
GCCAGCTGCCGCTGGCCCAGGGCCGGAAGACCGCGCCCGTCGGGCCTGCGCGGCGCGGACCGCTGGGCCACCCGGGTGCCGGACCCCTGCCGGGCGGTGAGCCAGCCCTCGGCCACGAGTTCGGCGTAGGCGTCGGCGACGGTGTTGCGGGCGATCCCGAGATCGGCGGCGAACGAACGGGACGACGGGAGCCGCGTGCCCGGGGCGAGCCGGCCCGTGCGAACGGCCTCCCGCAACGCGTCCATCAGACCCTGCCGCAGCCCGGGGCCGTGCAGCTCGAGATGCAGGTCGGCTCCGAATGCGCCGGAAGTGGCCCATGAATCCGTCATGAAAATGGACCATACTCGTGCGCCACCTGCGCCGTACGGTCTTGACCATGACGACAACCACGACTGCGACGACACCGACGGCCCCGGACGAGCCCCACGCCCCCGAGGACACTCCGCGCCTCGCCTGGACCGAGTACGCCCCCGACGTCTACAAGGCCATGGTCAGGCTGGACCAGGCGTCCCGGAAGCACCTCGACCCGGCGCTGCTGGAGCTGGTCAAGATCCGCGCCTCGCAGATCAACCACTGCGCCTTCTGCCTCGACATGCACAGCAAGGACGCCTTGGCCGCGGGCGAGTCGGTGGAACGGATCGTGCAGCTCAGCGCCTGGGAGGAGTCGCGCCACTTCTACACGGAGAAGGAGATCGCGGCGCTCGAGCTGACCGAGGCGGTGACCGTGCTCACCGACGGGTTCGTGCCCGACGAGGTGTTCGCGAAGGCCGCCGACCACTTCGACGAGACGGAACTGGCCCATCTCGTCTCGGCGATCGCCGTCATCAACGCCTGGAACCGCTTCGGTGTGACCGCCCGCCTCGTTCCCGGTCACTACACTCCCGGTTCACTGAAGCACTGAGGCTTGAAGCGCTGAGGAACTGAAGAGAAGCCACCGACGAAGGCGAGGACGCGCGATGACCGCAGCAACGGGAGCGTTCCGCGCCCTGCACCACGGCAGGGCGGCCCACGATCCGCTCGTGCTGCCGGGCCCGTGGGACGCGGCGAGCGCCCGCGCCTTCGCCGACGCGGGCTTCCCCGCCCTGGCCACGCCGAGCGCGGGTGTCTCGGCCTCGCTCGGCTACGAGGACGGCGCGACACCCGCGCACGAGATGCTCGCGGCCGTGGCACGTATCGCCCGGGCCGTCGGCGTACCGGTGAGCGCGGATGTCGAGGACGGCTACGGGCTGCCTCCGAAGGAACTGGTGGCCCGCATCCTCGACACGGGCGCGGTCGGCTGCAACCTTGAGGACACGGACCACGCGACCAACACGCTCAAGGACCCGCACCGGCACGCCGACTGGCTGGCGGAGGTCCGGGCGGAGGCGGGTGACGCGCTGTTCCTGAACGCCCGCGTCGACACGTATCTGCGCGGCGGGAGCGACCCGACGGAAACGATCGCCCGCATCCGGCTGTACGTCGAGGCGGGCGCGGACTGCGTCTACCCCATCCTGGCGCCGCCGGAGCATCTGCCACTGCTCAGGGCCGCGACGAACGCCCCGATCAACGTCGTCGCTCCCGCGACCGCGCCTCCCGTGGCCGAGCTGGGCCGCATGGGAGCGACCCGGATCACCTTCGGTCCGGGTCTCCAGCAGCGGGCGCAGGCGCATGTGTCCGGTCTTGCGCGGGAGCTGCACGGGCGAGGCGGACCGGCCAACCTCTGAGGTTGCTCAACTCCGCCCGGGAGACCCCCCGCCCCTGCCCAGGCCGCTCCCGCGGCTCCGGCTCCGGCGGCGCCCGCCCCCGTCGAGGCGAGCGACGCGTACGTGACCCCGCTGGTCCGCAAGCTCGCCGCCGAGAACGGCGTCGACCTCGGCTCCGTCAAGGGCACCGGCGTCGGCGGCCGTATCCGCAAGCAGGACGTCATCGCCGCCGCGGAGGCCGCCAAGGCCGCCGCACCGGCTCCCGCCGCCGCTGCCGCCCCGGCCGCGGCGCAGGCGCCGAAGCTCGAGGTGTCCCCGCTGCGCGGTCAGACGGTCAAGATGACCCGCATGCGCAAGGTCATCGGCGACAACATGATGAAGGCGCTGCACGACCAGGCCCAGCTGACCTCGGTCGTCGAGGTCGACATCACCAAGCTGATGAAGCTGCGCGCCCGTGCGAAGGACGCCTTCGCGGCCCGTGAGGGCGTCAAGCTCTCCCCGATGCCGTTCTTCGTCAAGGCCGCCGCCCAGGCGCTGAAGGCCCACCCGGTCGTCAACGCCCGGATCAACGAGGCCGAGGGCACCATCACGTACTTCGACTCGGAGAACATCGGCATCGCCGTCGACTCCGAGAAGGGTCTGATGACGCCGGTCATCAAGGGTGCGGGCGACCTGAACCTCGCCGGTATCGCCAAGAAGACCGCCGAGCTCGCGGGCGCCGTGCGCGCCAGCAAGATCACGCCGGACGACCTCGCCGGTGCGACCTTCACCATCAGCAACACCGGCTCGCGCGGTGCGCTGTTCGACACGATCATCGTGCCGCCGAACCAGGTCGCCATCCTGGGCATCGGTGCCACGGTCCGCCGCCCGGTGGTCGTGAACCACCCGGACCTCGGCGAGACGATCGCGATCCGCGACATGACGTACGTCGCGCTCTCCTACGACCACCGTCTGGTGGACGGCGCGGACGCCGCCCGCTACCTGACGACGGTCAAGGCGATCCTCGAGGCGGGCGAGTTCGAGGTCGAACTCGGCCTCTGAGCCGACCCGGCTGTAACCAGCCTCACCGACGGCGCCCCTGCCGGGAGTACTTCCCGGCGGGGGCGCCGCCGTATTGTCTAGGGGTCACAGGTCAACGCGGCTTTAAGGAGCGCTCCATGACCATCCCCGTCGTCCACTCGCTGCGCGATCAGATCCGCGAGCACATCGTGGAGGGGATCGTCAGTGGACGCTGGAAGCCGGGTGAACGCATCGTCGAGCGCCGCATCGCCACGGAACTGGAGGTCTCCCAGACCCCGGTCCGCGAGGCGCTGCGCGAGCTGGAGTCGCTGCGGCTGATCGAGTCCGCGCCCAACAAGGGCGTACGGGTGCGGAGTCTGACGGCCGCGGACCTGGAGGAGAGCTACCCGGTGCGGGCCGGCCTGGAGCAGATCGCGGCGGAACTCGCCGCGGACCGGCTGGCGGACGACTGCTCGGCCCTGACACCCCACGTGACGGCCCTCTACGAGGCCGACGCGGCCGGGGACTCGGCGGCCCAGGTCCGCCACACCGTGGCCTTCCACCGCGAGCTGGTGAAGGCCGCGTCCAACGGGGTGCTGCTGCATACCTGGGAGGGCCTCGGCATCGAGGTGTTCACCGCGCTGTCCATCCGCTGGCTGGGCACGGTGCAGAAGTCGTACGCGGAGGAGCACCAGGATCTGGTGGAGGCGTTCCGCCGCCGCGACCCGGAGATCGGCGCGCTCGTCAAGGCCCACGTCCTGGGCTGCGCGCCCCGCGCCTGACGGCGCGTCCGACCGGGTCACGCTGGCGGGCGCGGCCGGGCCCGTGGGCGTCACGCGCGTGCGCGTGGCCGGGCCCGTGAGCCCTTCGGGCGTGGCCCGGTCCGAGTGATTCGACGTCGGGTGCCGCTCCGGGGGCATGTCCGGGACTGCTTTCCCGTACTTGCGCCACCCAAGACTCACGACGCCTTACGTCCCGAACACGCCCCCTGCGCGTCCCCCTGCTCCCAGCCGGCCGTCTCGCTCCCGCCAGGGAAGGCCGCACCAGCCGCGGGAACGGCCGCCGGCCGTACGGTCCCTTCCGGCGGCAGGGGGCGTCCCCCGCTCCCAGCGGCCCTCGCTCCCACCGCGGGAAGCCCGTACCGCCCGCGGGAACGGACGCCGCCCGTACGGTCCGTCCACCGGCGGAAGGGGGGCGTCCCCCTGCTCCCAGCCGGCCCCGTCTCGCTCCCGCCGGGGGAATGCCGCACCAGCCGCGGGAACGGCCGCCGGCCGTACGGTCCCTTCCGGCGGCAGGGGGCGTCCCCCGCTCCCAGCGGCCCTCGCTCCCACCGCGGGAAGCCCGTACCGCCCGCGGGAACGGACGCCGCCCGTACGGTCCCTTCACCGGCGGGGCCGGGCGTGGAGCGCCCGGGAAAGACCAGTTTGTCCCGGCACAGCGTGCCCACTTTCGCGGCACTGGATGCCAATTTCGCCCCAGACTTTGATCGATCATCGATCAGAGACTTACAGTCGTCAGCGGGTTCACCAAACCCCTCGCCCTGTCCTGCCAGACACGGCACCCCCTTATCTCCACCCCCCTCCTGTCCGGAAGGCGGCGATCATGACCGACCCCGTAGGCAAGCTTCCGAGCGAGCTCGACCAGCTCCCGGACCGCGACGCCGAGGAAACCGCCGAGTGGGCGGCGTCCCTCGACGCCGTCGCGGAGCACGCAGGCCCGCACCGCGCCGCGTACTTGATGCGCCGCACGCTCCAGCACGCCGAGAAGGCCGGTGTGGCCCTGCCCCGCCTGCTGGAGACGGACTACGTCAACACCATCCCGACCTCCGCCGAGCCCGCCTTCGACGGCGACGAGGCGATGGAGCAGCGGATCACGGCCTGGAACCGCTGGAACGCGGCCGCCATGGTCACCCGCGGCTCCCGCTACGGCGTCGGCGGCCACATCGCCACCTTCGCCTCGGCGGCCTGGCTGTACGAGACCGGCTTCAACCACTTCTTCCGCGGGAAGGAAGGCGACGGCTCCGGCGACCAGCTCTACATCCAGGGCCACGCCTCCCCCGGCATCTACGCCCGCGCCTTCCTCGACGGCCGCCTCACCGAGGCGCACCTCGACAACTTCCGGCAGGAGTCGGGCGGCAACGGTCTGCCCTCCTACCCGCACCCGCGCCGGCTGCCCTGGCTGTGGGAGTTCCCCACCGTCTCCATGGGTCTCGGCCCGCTCTCCGCGATCTACCAGGCGCGCTTCAACCGCTATCTGCACAATCGCGGGATCAAGGACACGGCGAACTCGCACGTGTGGGCCTTCCTCGGTGACGGCGAGATGGACGAGCCCGAGTCGACGGCGGCGCTCGCCCTCGCCTCGCGCGAGCGGCTGGACAACCTGACCTTCGTGATCAACTGCAACCTGCAGCGTCTCGACGGCCCGGTCCGCGCCAACTTCAAGATCGTGCAGGAGCTGGAGGCCCAGTTCCGCGGCGCCGGCTGGAACGTCGTCAAGTCGCTGTGGGGCTCGGCCTGGGACGAGCTGTTCCAGCTCGACACCACGGGGGCGCTGGTGCGCCGCCTCCGCGAGGTCCCGGACGCGCAGTTCCAGACCTACGCGACGCGTGACGTGGCGTACATCCGTGAGCATTTCTTCGGCGCGGAGCCGGCGCTCGTCGAGCTGGCGAAGCTGCTCACCGACGCGAAGATCGCCGAGTGTTTCTACACCTCCCGCGGCGGCCACGAGGCCCGCAAGGTGTACGCGGCGTACAAGGCGGCCGTCGAGCACAAGGGGGCGCCGACGGTGATCCTGGCGCAGACGGTGAAGGGCTACACGCTCGGCAAGGGTTTCGAGTCCAAGAACGCCAACCACCAGATGAAGAAGCTGACGATCGACGAGTTCAAGGGCATGCGCGAGCTGCTCGGGCTCCCGATCGCGGACAGCGCCTTCGAGGACGGCCTCGTACCGTACGGCCACCCCGGCGCCGACTCGCCGGAGGTGCGCTACCTCCAGGAGCGCCGCGCCGCCCTCGGCGGGCCCGCCCCGGCCCGCCGGCTGCACGCCTCCGCTCCGCTGCCCCAGCCGGAGGAGCGCGCGTTCAAGGCGCTGTACAAGGGCTCCGGCAAGCAGGAGATGGCCACGACCATGGCATTCGTGCGCCTGGTCAAGGACCTGATGCGGGACAAGGAGACCGGTAGGCGCTGGGTTCCGATCGTCCCGGACGAGGCCCGCACCTTCGGTATGGAGTCGCTGTTCCCGTCGGCGGGCATCTACTCGCCGCTGGGTCAGACCTACGAGCCGGTCGACCGCGACCAGTTGATGTACTACAAGGAGGCCAAGGACGGCCAGATCCTCAACGAGGGGATCACCGAGGCCGGCGCCATGGCCGACTTCATCGCCGCCGCGACGTCGTACGCGACGCACGGCGAGACGATGATCCCCTTCTACATCTTCTACTCGATGTTCGGCTGGCAGCGCACGGGCGACCAGATGTGGCAGCTCGCCGACCAGCTCGGCAAGGGCTTCATCGTCGGCGCCACCGCGGGCCGTACGACGCTGACCGGCGAGGGCCTGCAGCACGCGGACGGCCACTCGCACCTGATCGCGGCCACGAACCCGGCGTCGCTGAACTACGACCCGGCGTTCGCGTACGAGATCGCGGTGATCGTCAAGGACGGTCTGCGCAGGATGTACGGCCCCGACGCCGAGGACGTCTTCTACTACCTCACCGTCTACAACGAGCCCAAGCCGCAGCCCGCCATGCCGGAGGGTGTGGAGGAGGGCATCGTCAAGGGCCTCTACCGCTTCAACGAGGGCGCGGCCGGCGCCGACGCGCCGCGGCTCCAGCTCCTCGCGTCCGGTACGGCCATCCACTGGGCGCTCGAGGCCCAGCAACTGCTGGCCGCCGACTGGAACGTGGCGGCCGACGTGTGGTCCGCGACGTCGTGGGGCGAGCTGCGCCGCGACGCGCTGGAGGCGGACGAGGCCCTCCTCCGCGGCGAGCAGCGGATCCCGTACGTCACCCAGGCGCTGGAGGGCGCACCGGGCCCGGTCCTCGCGGTCTCCGACTGGATGCGCCAGGTGCCGGACCAGATCAGCCAGTGGGTGGAGCAGGACTGGTCGTCGCTCGGCACGGACGGCTTCGGCCTCTCCGACACCCGTGACGCGGCTCGCCGCCACTTCGGCGTGGACGCGCAGTCGATCACGGTCGCGGCGCTGGCCCAGCTCGCCAAGCGCGGCGAGGTCCCGGCGTCCGCCGTGAAGGAGGCGCGCGAGCGCTACGGCCTGTAGAACCGGCTCGCACGAGCCCCCGGAGGCGGCTGCCTCCGGGGGCTCTCGTGCGCGATGCTTGACCTTGACACCGTGTGAAGCCGTGCAGTGGGAGTCGTCATGTTCACCATCGGAGACTTCGCCAGGCACGGCCGCGTCTCGGCCCGCATGCTGCGTCACTACGACGCCATCGGACTGCTGCGCCCCGAGCACACCGACGCTTTCACCGGCTACCGCTACTACTCCGCCGCACAGTTCGACCGGCTCAACCGGATCGTCGCCCTCAAGGATCTCGGCTTCACGCTCCAGCAGGTGCAGGAGATCCTCGAGGACAGGGTGACCCCGGAGGAGCTGCGCGGGATGCTCAAGCTGCGGCAGGTGGAGCTGGAGGAGGCGATGTCCGTGGCGGCCGCAAGGCTGACGCAGGTCGAGGCGAGGCTCCGGTCGATCGAGAGCGAGGGTCACATGCCCACCCAGGACGTCGTGATCAAGACCATCCCGGCGGTGCGGATCGCCGAACTGTCCGCCGTCGCCGCCAGTTACGCACCCGAGCACATCGGCCCGGTCATCTCCCCGCTGTACGACGAGCTGTTCACGCGGCTGAAGGCCGCCGGCATCACGCCGACCGGACCGGGCGTCGCCTACTACGAGGACGCGCCCGAGGGCGACGGGACGATCCTGGTGCACGCCGGGTGCACCGTCGCGGCCGGTACAGCCCCCGGTGAGAACGTCGAGATCGTCGACCTCCCGGCCGTCGAACGGGCGGCGACGATCGTGCACCGCGGGCCGATGGACACCATCATGCCCACGGAGCAGAACCTGGCCCGCTGGGTCGACGCGGGCGGCCACGTCTCGGCCGGCTACGCCCGCGAGGTCTACCTGGAGTGCCCGCCGGACAAGCAGAAGTGGGTGACGGAGCTCCAGGTACCGCTGGCCTGAGCTGCGCCATGATGAGGGCATGCGCGCTGCCCGGTTGATCAAGATGGTGCTGCTCCTGCAGTCGAGACCGTCGATGACAGGGGCGGAGCTCGCCCGTGAGCTCGAGGTGTCCGAACGCACCGTCACCCGGGACGCGCTCGCCCTGTCGGAGGCCGGTGTCCCGGTCTACGCGGACCGGGGCCGGGCGGGCGGCTACCGGCTGGTCGGCGGCTACCGCACCCGGCTGACCGGGCTCGCCCGCACCGAGGCCGAGGCCCTGTTCCTGTCCGGGCTGCCGGGCGCCCTGCGGGACATGGGGCTCGAGGACGCGGCGTCCGCGGCACGCCTGAAGGTGACCGCGGCGCTGCTCCCGTCGCTGAGGAACGCCTCCGACTCCGCGGCCGGCCGTTTCCACCTGGACGCCCCCGGCTGGTACCAGGAGCCCAAGACCCCCGAGCTGCTGCCGGTGATCGCCGAGGCGGTGTGGGACGACCGCCGCATCCGGGCGACGTACCGCCGCCGGGACGCCGAGGTGGAACGAGAGTTGGAGCCGTACGGGCTCGTGCTGAAGGCCGGCGTCTGGTACCTGTGCGCCCGGGCGAACGGCACGTTCCGGGTGTACCGGATCGACCGGTTCTCGTCGGCCGCGGCGGACGAGGAGTTCTTCGAACGCGACGGGGACTTCGATCTGCCCGGCTTCTGGGAGGAGCGCGCGGCGCAGTTCGCGCGCTCCATCCTCCGCGCCCAGGTCGTCGTCCGCGCCACCGAGGACGGCGCACGGCGGCTGCCGTATGTGACCGACCGCGCCGCCGCGCAGGAGGCGCTCGCCGCGGCGGGCCCGCCGGACGGGGGCGGCCGGGTGACGCTGACGCTGCCGGTGGAGTCCCTCGACGTCGCGTACGGCCAACTCCTGTCCTTGGGTCCGGAGGTGGAGGTGCTGGCGCCGCAGGAGCTCCGTGACCGCTTCACGCGGGCGGCGGCCGGGATGCGGGACCTCTACCGGTAGCGCAGCGGGCCGGCAGCCCCGCTACCGGTAGTCCTCCACCGCCGGTGTCCGGCCCGCCTGCTCCGCCAGCATGTATCCCCACACGTCGGGCCTGCTGCCGTCCGCGTCCGTCACGCCGTACTCCCTGGCCAGCCGGCCGCTGTCGAGGGACTGCCCGTTCCAGCGGGACCGCTCCGGGTCGGCGGCGAGCGCCGCGACCCCCCGGCCCAGGAACACGGGCGACTCGGACAGCGCCCAGTGGTGCTGCTGCTTCCCGATGCCGTCGCGCCAGTTCTCCTCCGTCAGGCCGAAGATGTCGAGCATCTCCTCGGAGCGGAGGAACCCGGGCGTGACCGCCACGGCCGTGCAGCCGACGTTCTTCAGTTCCTCGCCGAGGGTGAACGCCATCCGGATCGGGCCGTTCTTGGCCAGGTCGTAGTAGAAGTTCTCGCGGAACCCCTTGTTGGTCTCCGCCGTTCCGTCGGTGACCTCGACGACCAGGCCGCCCGGTTCACGGACCAGCAGGGGCAGCGCGATGCTGCTGGTGATGATGTGACTCCTCACCCCGAGGTCGATCATCCGCAGACCGCGCCGCAGATCGACGTCCCACATCCTGGTGTCGAAGTCGAGCAGGAAGTTCCCGCCCCAGATGTCGTTGACGAGGATGTCGAGACGGCCGTGGTCGCGGTCGACGCGTTCCACGAGCGCCCGTACCTGATCCGCCTCCAGGTGGTCGGTGGGCACGGCGATTCCCTCGCCGCCGGCCGCGGTGACCAGTTCCGCGGTCTCCTCGATGGTCTCGGTCGGCCGGCCGACCTCGCTGACACGCTCCCGGGTGGTCCGGCCGGTCACGTACACGGTCGCGCCCGCGGCACCGAGCTGTACGGCGATGGCGCGGCCCGCGCCCCGGGTGGCGCCCGCGACGAGCGCGATCTTGTTCGAGAGGCTGCCGTCCAGCGGCTTGTTCGTCGTCATGAACCGACCGTCGCACGAATACCCGACATCTTCTGTCCGGTATGACCCGTACAGGTGCGTCCGATTGCGAAACAGCCGCTTTTCGGCGGCTCCGCGTGCGCCGCCCTCCGCGAACCACGATGCTGGACCCGTGATGGACGAGACGGAGTTCTGGGAGATCATCGACAGCACCCGCGAGGCCGCCGAGGGCGACCCCGAGGACCACGCGGAGCTGCTCGTCGAGAGGTTGCTGCAGCTCGACCCCGATTCCGTGCTCGACTTCGCGCGGCATTTCGAGTCCCGCTACAACCGCGCCTACACCTGGGACCTGTGGGGTGCCGCCGCGGTGCTGCTGGGCGGGGCGAGCGACGACGCGTTCGACTACTTCCGTTGCTGGCTGATCGGGCAGGGCCGGGAGATCTTCGAGGGCGGAGTGCACGAACCGGACTCTCTGGCCGAGCTGCTGGAGGAGTTCGACGAGGACATCGACGGCGACGGCGAGGAGCTCGGGTACGCGGCGGACGAGGCGTACGAGCAGCTGACCGGTGTCGACGCTCCCGACCTGGGCATCCCCGTGCAGTCGGCGGAGCCCGCCGGCACACCGTTCGACTTCGACGACGACATGGCGCTGGCGCAGCGCTTTCCCCGGCTGTGGGAGCGGTTCGGCGGGCTGTGAGCGCGCCGCACGGCTCCGGGGTCCGCTGCGCGCCGCGCGGCGTCCGGACCGGTTCCGCCGCGCGGCTGCGCTCAGTCGCCGTCAGTTCCCGTCGAGGGTCCGGCCCATGAGGACGTCGTCCACGTACCGGCCGTCGAGGTGGAACTCGCCCGGCAGGACGCCCTCCACGACGAAGCCCTCCGCCTCGTAGAGCGCCCGTGCCGGCACGTTGTGGGAGAGCACCCGGAGTGTGATGCGCCGAGCGCCCTGACGCCGGGCCTCGTCGCACGCCGCCCGCAGCAGCGTCCGCCCGACACCCCGGCCCCGCGCCGGGGCGGCCACGGCGAGGCCCTGGACCTGGCGGACGTGCTGGTTGCAGGCGAGCGGCGTGGGCGGTGCCAGCCGGATGTAGCCGACGATCGTGCCGTCGGCGTCCTCGGCGACGAGGAACTGGTCCGGCCGGTGCCTCGGGTCGAAGAAGGGGTCGTACGGCGGCTCGGGCCGGGGCGTCACGGCGTGCGTCGGCGACCAGGCGGCACGGTCGAGCTCGCCGAGTTCCGCGTCGTCGGCGCGGCGGGCGGGGCGTATGTGCGACTCGGGCATGGAGCCACTGTGTCACGGCGGACGGCGAGGGCAGGATGGCTCCATGCAGAGATCTCGAATCGCCGTCACCGGCGCCTCCGGACTCATCGGCAAGGCGCTGGTGCACTCGCTGCGCGCCGACGGGCACGAGGTGGTGCGTCTGGTCCGGCGCCCGCCGAGAGCCGGTGACGAGGTGGAGTGGGATCCGCAGCGGCAGTACGTGGACGTGGCGGGCCTGGTCGGCTGCGAGGCCGTCGTGCATCTCGCCGGAGCGGGGGTGGGCGACCACCGCTGGACCGACGCGTACCGCAAGGAGATCCGCGACAGCAGGGTGCTCGGTACGGCGGCGATCGCGGAGGCCGTCGCCTCCCTCGACGTGCCGCCGCGGGTGCTGGTGAGCGGGAGCGCCGTCGGCTACTACGGCGACACCGGCGACCGGCCGGTGGACGAGAGCGCGCCGCCCGGGGACGGCTTCCTGCCGCAGGTGTGCGTCGAGTGGGAGGAGGCCGCGGCAGCGGCTCAGGAGGCGGGGGTACGCACGGCCTTCGCTCGCACGGGCCTGGTGGTGGCCCGGCACGGCGGCGCGTGGGGGCGCATGTTCCCCTTGTTCAAGGCGGGGCTGGGCGGGCGGCTGGGCAGTGGCCGTCAGTACTGGAGCTTCATCGCCCTGCACGACGAGATCGCCGCTCTGCGGCACCTCCTGGACACCGACTCGCTGTCGGGACCGGTGAACCTGACGGCTCCGGAACCGGTCACCAACCGCGAGGCGACGGCGGCCATGGGCCGGGTCCTGCACCGCCCGACGCCGTTCGCGGTTCCCCGGCCGGTGCTGCGCGCGGCGCTCGGCGACATGGCGGCCGACGTGCTGAGCAGTCAGCGGGCGCTGCCGGCGCGGTTGTTGGAATCGGGCTTCTCCTTCGCGTTCCCGCGCATCGACGACGCGATCAGGGCCGCACTGCGATAGGACGCGACGGGGCCGCCACGGTGGAGGGAAGGCTTCGACGGGACATCGGGGGCGCCTGAGACGCCGCGTGCGCCCCCGCGCTCCGGTGCTCCGCGGTGTGCGCGACCTCCAGGGCCCCATACCTCCTTAGTCTCGATCCGAACTCGGGTATTCCTCGGGCCTGTTGGGGGCATGACCCTCCCACCAGCCGCGCCGACCTCGGGGAGGGGCACGTGCTCAGCACCGCTCATGATGCGGATGTCGTCATCGTCGGGGCCACAATCGCCGGATTGTCGGCGGCCCACCGTCTGACCAGTGCGGGTGTCACGGTCAGCGTCGTGGAGGCCGCCCCCGTGGTGGGCGGCAGAATGGCCACCGGGCAGCTCGACGGTTTCCGGCTCGACCGCACAGGCCAGTTGCTCAGTACCGCGTACCCGGAGCTGCGCCGCACGGCGGTGCTCCGGGACGCCGATCTGCGGATGTTCTCGCCCGGTGTGCTGGTGCACAGCGGAGGCCGGCTCCAGCGGACCGGCGAGGTGGGGGCCTCGCCCCACGCTCTGCGGAGCGTGGGCCGGGGGACGCCGAACGCCCCGAGGGGCGTAGGGGTCGCATTCAGCGTTGCGCGCGCCCTCGCGAGCGCCCCTCGGCCCCGCCAGCTCGACCAGGCACGGCTCGGGGCGGCGCTGGCCCGCCTCGCCGCGACGCCCGTGGACCGGATCCTGGCCCGCCCTGAACGGACCGCCGCCGAGGCGCTGTACGGCCGCGGGCTGCCGGCCCGTACGGTGCACGGCTTCCTGCGCCCGCTGCTCTCCGCCCTGTTGAGCGACCCGGACCTGACCGCCACCTCGAGCCGGTGCGCCGATCTGGCGTTGCTGGGCTATGCCCGCGGCCGCCTGTGTGTGCCGGCGGGCGGTGCGGCGACACTGCCCGAACTGCTGGCGGCAGGACTGCCGGAGGGAGTCGTACGGACGGGGGTGCGGGTCACGGACGTCTCGACCACGTCGGTGACCACCGAGGAGCACGGCGTCCTTGGCTGCCGTGCCGTGCTGCTGGCCACGGGGGCGGGGGCCGCCGCCGGGCTGCTGCCGGGGCTGCGGGTGCCCACGTTCCACGCGGTGACCGTGTTCCACCACACCGCGCCCGAGTCCCCGCTGCGGGAGCCGTCGCTCGTGCTGGACGCCGACCGGACGGGTCCGGTCTCGCACACGGCAGTGATGAGCGAGGTCGATCCGTCCCGGGCGTCGGACGGCCGGGTGCTGATCTCGTCGACGGTGCTGGGTGCGCGGTCCGCCGGGGAGGACCTGGAGCGGCAGGTGCGCGGGCATCTGGCCACGCTGTACGACACCCCCACCCACGGGTGGGAGCTGCTCGCGGTCCACCACGACCCCCGGGCGGTGCCGGCGTCGCCCGCGCCGCACGATCTGCGCCGTCCGGTGCGGGTGCTGTCCGGCCTCTACGTCTGCGGCGACCACCGTGACACCGGGACGGTGCAGGGCGCTCTGTACTCGGGCCGCAGGGCAGCGCAGGCGGTGCTGAGCGACTTCGGCATCCGGCCCGGTCACGTGGCGACGCCGCTGACGGCGGCGGCCTGAACCCCGGCGGGCGGGGCCGCCACCCCGTCCGCCGGCCGCCGGGACCCCGAAGACGCCGCGACCGCGTGGCGACCCTCGGCCCCGTACCGCAGAAAGCCGGACGCCCTCCGGGCTCGCCCCTCAGCCGAGAGCCGCCACGCGGTCGCGGTACGTACGGGCCGGGGCCGCGTCGCGGTACGGCTCCAGGCGGCGTTCGAAGTCGCGCACGTACTCCGCCGCCCTCGCCGACCGCATCTCCGACGCCTGCAGCGCCGCCTCCGCTCCCAGCGCGCAGGCCTGGTCCAGTTCTCCGAGGCCGAGCCGGGCCGAAGCCAGCACGACGCGGGAGAAGAGCCGGCTGCGGGCGAAGGCCGGGGCCTGCAACTGGAGGGAGCGTTCCGCGTGCTGGGCCGCCGTCCGGTACTGCCGCAGGTCACGGTGGCAGTGGCCGAACTCGTCCGCCAGCTGCGCCTCGTCGAAGCCGCGCGCCCAGTGCGGCACGTCGTCCCCGGCCCTGGCCGTCTCCAGTGCCCGCTCGGCCCGTACGAGGGCCGCCGTGCACGCCCGTGCCTCGCCGAGCACACCGTGGCCACGGGCCTCCACCGAGTGCAGCAGCGCCTGCACGAGCGGCGGGGCCGCCGGGCCGACGCCCTGCTGGGCGACCCTGGTCAACTGCACGGCCTCCCTGCCGTGGCCGAGGTAGACGGCCTGGCGGCTCATGGTGACCAGCACGTAGGAGCCGTACGCCCGGTCGCCCGCCGCCTGGGAGAGCCGCAGGGCCTGGACGTAGTACCGCTGGGCGAGACCGTGGGCCGCGATGTCGTACGAGGTCCAGCCGGCCAGTCTGGTCAGGTCCGCGGCCGCCGCGAAGAGCCGCCTGCCCGTGGACTCGCCGTACGTGCCGCGCAGCATGGGCTCGGCCTCGTGCTCGAGGTAGCGCACCAGGGCCTGCCGCGCGTGCCCTCCCCCGTACGCGTGGTCGAGGGCGCGGAACAGCTCGCCGACGGAGCGCAGCGCCGCGATGTCACCGCCGGAGACCCTCTGGCCCGGCCCGCGGTCGGTGGTGCCCCGCTGCCGGGGCACGACCACCCGTGGGCCCTGCAGGGGGACCCGCCCCGACCCGGTGTGCACCGCGTCGCCTCTGCCCACGTGCTCGTCGGCCCGCCCGATCAGCCAGTCCCTGCTGGGCACCACCAGACCGGCCGGAGTGAACGCGATCTTGCGCAGTTCGGCGTGGCTCCCGGAGTCCTTGCGCCACAGGCCACTGACGATGTCCACGGCCTCCTCGGGGGTGGCGGCGAACTCCAGCCCCGCGTACACGGGCGCGCAGGCGTCGAGTCCCAGGTCCTGGGCGGTCAGCCGCCGGCCGAGTCTGCGGGTGAACACCTCGGCGATCAGCGCGGGGGTGGTGCCGCGCGGCTGCTGCCCGCGCAGCCAGCGGGTGACGGACGTCTTGTCGTAGCGGAGGTCGAGGCCGTGCTCCAGCCCCAGCTGGTCGACTCGGCGGGCGAGGCCGGCATGCGAGAAACCGGCCTCCGCGATGAGTGCCGCGAGCTGCCGGTTGGGGGTGCGCTGTGTGGTCCGTTCCGTCATCGGTTGTGGGGTCTCCTGCCTTCCGGGCCGGGAGCAGCCCTCTTGGAACGGCGCGAATTTAGCGGCCTTCCCAGGCTATTCCGCCACCTTCGCCCCACATTCATCCGATCGTGTGAGGATTGGCGCCGGTACTGACCACGGGGCTGACGGGCATCGACCTGCCCGGCCGCCTTGTTCTCACCCGCCGTACAGTGGCTGGGGCCCGGTTCACCGCCGGGCGGAGGTTCGAGGGAGGCACAGCCGTGAGTGAGCTGCGGTTCGTCCGACTGGGGTTCGGCGACGAGGCCGTCGAGTACCGGGAGGCATGGCAGAAGCAGCGTGAGGTCCACGCCGCCCGCTTCGCCGACGAGATCCCGGACACCTGCCTGCTGCTGGAGCACCCGCCGGTCTACACGGCCGGCCGGCGCACCGAGGACAGTGAGCGCCCCCTGGACGGCACGCCGGTCGTCGACGTGGACCGCGGCGGGAAGATCACCTGGCACGGTCCGGGCCAGCTGGTGGGCTATCCGATCCTGAAGCTGCCGCGGCCGGTGGACGTCATCGCGCACGTGCGCCGTCTCGAGGACGCGCTGATCGCGACCTGTGCCGAGTTCGGTGTGGAGACCAGCCGGGTGGAGGGCCGCAGCGGTGTGTGGGTCCTCGGTGATCCGCTGGAGCAGCGGCCCGCGATCGGCGGTCTGTCGCTGGACTTCGACCCACGGCTGCAGGACGAGGAGTTCGACCCGCGGCTGAGCGGGCCGGAGTACGCGCCCTCCAACGCCGGCCAGCGCCGGGAGGACCGCAAGCTGGCCGCGATCGGCATCCGCATCGCCAAGGGCGTCTCGATGCACGGCTTCGCCCTGAACGTGAACCCGGACAACACCTGGTTCGACCGGATCGTGCCTTGCGGCATCCGGGACGCGGGCGTCGCCTCGCTGGCGAACGAGCTGGGCCGCGACATCACGATCGAGGAGGTGCTCCCGGTGCTGGAGAGGCATCTGCGCGAGGTGCTGGAGAACGCCGAGCCGCGGCCCCGGGAGATCACGAAGCCGGAATCCGAGAAGCAGGGGGCCGGGCGGCAGGAGGCCGAGAAGGCCTCCGTCTGACGCCGGCCGAAGGCACCGGGGGAATGCCTCCCTCTGGCCATGGGTTGGCCAGACGTAATGCCGCACTTTTAACGGGCGTACTCTGGTGTTCGCCGAAGAATCGAAGCTGTAGGGAGCCGGTCGTGTCCGCAGTCGCACCCGACGGACGCAAGATGCTGCGTCTGGAGGTCCGCAACAGCCAGACCCCCATCGAGCGCAAGCCCGAGTGGATCAAGACCCGGGCGAAGATGGGTCCCGAGTACAACCAGCTGCAGAAACTGGTCAAGAGCGAGGGTCTGCACACGGTCTGCCAGGAGGCGGGCTGTCCCAACATCTTCGAGTGCTGGGAGGACCGCGAGGCGACCTTCCTCATCGGCGGCGACCAGTGCACCCGGCGCTGCGACTTCTGCCAGATCGACACCGGCAAGCCGCAGGCCCTCGACCGTGACGAGCCCCGCCGGGTCGGCGAGTCCGTCGTCACGATGGACCTGAACTACGCCACGATCACCGGCGTCGCCCGCGACGACCTGGAGGACGGCGGCGCCTGGCTGTACGCGGAGACGGTGCGCCAGATCCACGCGATGACGGCGGACCGCGAGGGCGGCCACACCAAGGTCGAGCTGCTGATCCCCGACTTCAACGCGGTGCCCGAGCAGCTGGCCGAGGTCTTCTCCTCGCGCCCCGAGGTGCTCGCGCACAACGTCGAGACCGTGCCGCGGATCTTCAAGCGGATCCGCCCCGGTTTCCGTTACGAGCGCTCCCTCGAGGTCATCACGCGCGCCCGTGAGGCCGGGCTGGTGACGAAGTCGAACCTGATCCTCGGTATGGGCGAGACCCGCGAGGAGGTCAGCGAGGCGCTGCAGCACCTCCACGACGCGGGCTGCGAACTGATCACCATCACGCAGTATCTGCGCCCGTCGGTACGCCACCACCCCGTGGAGCGCTGGGTGAAGCCCCACGAGTTCGTGGAGCTGAAGGAGGAGGCCGACGAGATCGGCTTCTCCGGTGTGATGTCGGGCCCGCTGGTCCGTTCGTCGTACCGGGCCGGCCGCCTCTTCCAGCAGGCGATGCAGGCTCGTGGAGCCGATGCCGCCGCCCCGGTCGCCAAGGCTGTGTGAAGTCAGGCACAAGCAACTACCGGTCGGTAACGGCCAGTTGGACGCGGTCCGTACCCTCCCCGCAGGTCGGGGGCGGGGTACGGGCCGCGTCGGCGTTTTGCGGGTGTACGCGACCCGCGAATTTGTCCTTCATCAGCGTTTGACCACCCGGTCACGCCCTGGTAACACCAATCAGTGACGCTGAACTCACGCACAGCTCCCACTCATCGCCGCTCACCCCGAGGGGGAACCTCCACCATGCAGGCCGCGCCGGAACGTCACGTCACTGCCCACCCGATCCCGTCCGTCACCGGTGCGCTGCGCGCCGTCGAGTCCCTGCTGCTCTCCGGCGGCCAGCGCACCGCCCGCCGCAACGCGTGGACCGCGGTCCTCGAGGACCGCCGCAGGGCCAAGGACAGGGTCGAGGCCCAGCACGTACTGGAGGCCGTGGCTGCCCGCACTTCTTAGGCCACGTAAACTTCCAGGTATGGCGAGGAAGGCAAACTCAGACAGCGCTGACGCAGCTGCGAACCCGGGGCGACTGAAGCAGATCGCTCTGACGTACAAGATGACCCGGAAGGCCGACCCGAAGGTCGGTCTTGTCGTCGCGGGTGTGGGAATCGTCACCTTCGGTGTCTTCCTCGGGATCGGCTTCCTGATCGGCCATCCCGTATACCTGGGCATCCTCGGGTTCGTGCTGGCCTTCCTGGCCATGGCGATCATCTTCGGACGGCGCGCGGAGCGGGCGGCCTTCGGGCAGATGGAAGGCCAGCCGGGCGCGGCGGCCGCGGTCCTGCAGAACGTGGGACGCGGTTGGACCACGACCCCGGCGGTGGCGATGAACCGCAATCAGGACGTGGTGCACCGCGCGGTCGGCAAGGCCGGCATCGTGCTGGTGGCCGAGGGGAACCCGAACAGGCTGAAGACCCTGCTCGCGGCCGAGAAGAAGAAGATGAACCGCATCGTCGTGGACGTCCCCGTGCACGACATCGTGGTCGGCAACGACGAGGGCCAGGTGCCGCTGAAGAAGGTGCGCACCACGATGCTCAAGCTCCCGCGGGTGCTCACCGGACCCCAGGTGACGTCGACCAACGACCGACTGCGCGCCATGGGTGACCTGATGAGCAACATGCCACTGCCGAAGGGTCCGATGCCGAAGGGCATGCGGATGCCGCGCGGCGGAAAGATGCGCTGACGCGACGAACGACCGAACGAGTCGGGCGGCCGGGACGATGTCCCGGCCGCC